>JANPKX010000484.1:0-5259 GCA_031426235.1 Alphaproteobacteria bacterium
GGTCGTGCTGACGGGCGGCGAGCCGCTGCTGCAGGTCGACGGGGCGCTCGTCGGTGCGCTGCATGACCGCGGGTTTTCGATCGCCCTGGAGACCAATGGCACCCTGCCGGTCCCGGACGGCATCGACTGGATCTGCGTCAGTCCCAAGGCCGAGGCCCCTGTGGTCCAGACCTGCGGACAGGAACTCAAGCTGGTCTATCCCCAGCCAGGCGTCGATCCGGCCCGCTTCGAGGGGCTCGCCTTCGAGCGCTTCTTTCTTCAGCCGATGGACGGGCCCGACCGCCAGGCGAACACCGAGGCCTGTGTCGCCTATTGCCTTGCCCACCCCCGCTGGCGTTTAAGCGTGCAAACCCACAAGTATCTCGGCATCGCCTGAGGCCCATGATCGCCCCGGCCGCCCCAACATGACGCCATGACCCAGCCCACCTTCGAGATCACCAAGGCCGCGACGTTCGACGCCGCGCACTTCTTCGCTGATGGGCCGGAACACCGGCCCTATGCCAACATCCATGGCCACTCGTTCCGGGTGGAGGCCACCGTGCGCGGCCCGACGCAGGAGCCGGTCGGCTGGGTCGCCGACCTTGCGGACCTTGAGGCTGCCCTGAAGGCCGTCGCGGGAGAGCTGGATCACGGCCTGCTCAACGAGAAGCCGGGCCTGGAGCGGCCGACGCTGGAGCATCTGTGCGTCTATTTCGCGGACCGGCTGCTCAGGCGTTTTCCCGGCCTGTCGCGCGTCGTGGTGTCGCGACCGACGATCCACGAGAGTTGCGCCCTCACTCTATGAAGGCGTCGTGCTTTTGTAAGTTGGCGTCGCCGCAGCGTCGCCAAGGCCCCTTGAAGGATGGATCCCGGCGCCGACGGCGGTCGGGACCGAAGTAGCCCGCCGCCGTCCGCACGAACGGGCGCGGAAACTCGATCGCCTGGTGCAGCCGCTCCACGACGCCGCGCGCGGTAAGCGGCTTGGTCAGGAACTCGTTGACCCCCGCGTCACGCGCCTCACCCACCCGGGTGGCCGTGGAATGGCCGGTGATCATCACGACCGGGATCATCGGGTTGGGACTGCCCGGCGAGGTGCGCAGGAGACGTACGAAGTCGATGCCGTCCAGGGGCTGCATCGACAGATCCGTCATCACCAGGTCGATCGGGCGTTCCTTGAGGAGCTGCAGGCCTTCCACGCCGTCGCCGGCTTCGAAGATATGTTCGACGCCCACCGCCCGCAGAATCTCCGTCAGCAGCACCCGCATGTACTGGTTGTCGTCCACCACAAGGATTTTGAGCAGATCGTATCGCACGCGGCTCGCTTCATGACAGTCCAACCGGGAGGCGACCCCGATGCGCGCCATCGGTGCGACACGGCAGACCGGATTAAGGCGACCCAGGTTACGCGGTCAATGCTTCATCCTTGTCACAAAACACAAATCCATAGGTTGCTCAGAGACTTGGCGCTCGACAAAGTTGTTCAGAGCGCCAAGCTCAACCACTGGCTGGCGTTCGGCCGACCGGCGTGGCGCCGCCACCCGTCTGCGCCCGATGACGCAGAAAGGCGTCGGCAAGCACGCAGGCCGTCATGGCCTCCACGACAGGCGTACCGCGGATGCCGACGCAGGGGTCATGGCGCCCCTTGGTGCGCAGCTCGATCTCTTCGCCGGCCTCGTTGATCGTCGCCCGCGGCGTCAGGATCGACGAGGTCGGCTTGAACGCCACGCGCGCCGTGACCGGCGCACCGGTCGAGATGCCGCCCAACACGCCGCCGGCCGTGTTCGACAGGAACATCGGGCCGTCATTGCCCATCCGCATCATGTCGGCGTTCTCTTCGCCGGACAGGGCGGCGGCGGCGAAGCCCGCCCCGATCTCCACGCCCTTTGCGGCATTGATCGACATCAGGGCGCCAGCCAGTTCCGCATCCAGCTTGCCGTAGAGGGGCGCGCCCCACCCCGGCGGAACGCCGACAGCCTCGACGGCGACGATGGCGCCGGTGGACGATCCCGCCTTGCGCACCTTCTCCAGATGTTCGGTCCAGACCGGCACGATGTCGGCATTGGGCGCCCAGAACTCATTGTCGCCCGTAAGGTCGAAGTCGATCCGATCCTCGGCGACCGCATGGGGCCCAATCTGAACGACCGCGCCGCGGATGATCACGCCGCCCAGGATCTTGCGCGCGATGGCGCCGGCCGCGACCCGCGCCGCCGTCTCGCGCGCTGACTGGCGCCCGCCGCCGCGATAGTCGCGCACACCGTATTTGGCGAAATAGGCATAGTCCGCGTGGCCGGGCCGGAAGGCCGTGGCGATCTCGGAATAGTCGCGGCTGCGCTGATCGACGTTCTCGATGATCATCGAAATCGGCGTGCCGGTCGTGACCTGTCCGCCCGTACGTTCATCTTCGAAGACGCCCGAAAGGATCCGCACCGTGTCGGGCTCCTGGCGCTGGGTCACGAACTTGCCTTGGCCGGGGCGGCGGCGGTCCAGCCAGGGCTGGATGTCGGCCTCGGTGAGCGGGATGCCGGGCGGGCACCCGTCGACGACGCAGCCCAGCGCCAGCCCGTGGCTTTCGCCCCAGGTGGTCACGCGGAAGAGATGGCCGAAGGTGTTGTGGCTCATGACCGGGGGCTTCTAGCGGAAGCGCGGCCGGGCTCCAAATTTGGGGGGCGAACGGCAGCGCGACACCGGCTCAGGACGGCTTGGGGCCCGGCGCCGCCCAGTGAAGGCTAGGCGCCGAACCAACCGCGCGAGGCTGAAGCTTCGAGGCTCAGGCCGCTTGGATGCGTCGCCGGTGACGTATCATCGCCCCAGCAGCGCCGAACCCCATGATCATCAATGCCCAGGTCGATGACTCGGGCACAGCCCCCACGGGGATGTCTAGGTTCTCGCCGCTCGCCCGGGCAAGGCCGGGGGCCAGTTCGTTTCTCACCCGCTCCTGGTACTCCGGCGCAATTGTCACGTTGAAGGTATTGTCCGCGTCGGTGATCCCGACGGCGGTGTGCACCACACCCAGCCGAGCCCACACGTAGAACGTTTCGTTGGGCGCCAGCAGATAAGTGTCGGCGCCGCAGGATGTGGCCGCGACCTCGAGGTACTGAAGATTGCCCGAAGGGCTGGCGTTCGCCGGCGACGGGTTCCCAATCGCGAGCGCACCCGCCGTCCCACAGCCGGCCGTGAATTGGCCGAACTGGTTGCCGCTTCCGACCGCGGACCAGAGCGCCGCCACCGATGGGTCCAGGATGGCCGAGGTGGTGACCGCGAGGCCCGCGCTCACCGTGCCGGGGGCGCCGGTCACCCGGTAGTCGACCAACCCCTGAAACGCGTTCAAGGGGATAAGCAGGTTGTCGGTAGAGGTGTTGGTGTAGCCCTGCACGGCCTGCACGAACGCGACGTCGACCCCGATGTACGGTTTAGGCAAGAACCCGAGGCCGACGCTGCGGCTCTCCGCGAAGGCGTGGAGTTGAGGCAGGCCGAGCAGTCCCTCTCCGGCCTCGGCGGAGGAGCGGGCATTGCCAAAGTAGCCATTGTTCGTGAGATGCAGGTAATCCGGCGGACCCACCGCGGTGGAATTGAAGGTCGTGTCCACGTCCGTCGACTGGCGAAGAGCCAGGGGGGAGACCCCGTTCGGCTGGCCGCAACTCACCCCGACTTGGCAAACCCCAACGAATGCATTTGCCGAGCTCCAACTCAGGACGTTGTCGTCCGCCTGAGCCGCACCCGCAGCCGACAGCGCCACGATCACGCCGGCCATCAGTCCGGAAGTGTCACATTTGAAACGCATCACTGAATTCCCCAGCACTCCGCAAGCCGTTCAGCGGCGGAGCAAGGCTACGAGGCGCCACGCTACCGTGGCATGGCGATTTGAGGGGTATTGATTGGCGCCCGCCCGCCAGTCCCTCAGCCGGTCAGAGCGTCGACGACATATTGCGGGTGGGTGAACGCCAGCAGCCGGCCAGCATCCGGCGCCATGCGGATATCGCTGTCTGGCAAGACCTGCCGCCAGTAGGCCGCAACGTCGTCGGGCTCGTAGAGGGTATCGTGGGCCCCAACCAGCACTGTCCAGTGCGCGAGCCCGGGACGCGGGGCCGGCGGCACGCCGTTGGCATAGGCGAGCTGCTCGTTCACGAAGCCCTCCGAGGAACCCGTGGCGAACATCCGCTGGGCGCGAAAATGGTCACGCATCAGTTCCGGATCATCGACCGCAGCCTCGTCCGGCGGGCTGCCGCGCATCCAGCCCCGCATTGTGCCCAGGAATCGTTCATAGGTCAGGTCGCGCGTCAGCGTCCCCACGAAGAGCCGGATCATCGCTGGATTGCGCTGAAAGACCGCCTTCATCTGGCCGAACAGGCCGGTGTCCCGGCGGTCGGCGCTGGCCACCAGGCTTGGGTTGATCAGCACCACGCGGCCCAGGCGCCCAGGCGCCATCTGTTCCAGAGCCATGGCGAACCGCGCCGCGCCGCGCACCACCGCATCGGCCTGGCGGATCTTCAGAGCCTCCATCACCAGTAAGGCGTCCTCGGCGGCGGTGGCGAAGGGATCGTGCCGGCCGGGCCGGGCCCCAGTCACCGGGTCGGTCTGGCCGAACCCCGGCCGATCGATGGAGATCGGCCGATAGCCGACGGCCTGAAGGGCCCGCACCAGGCCGCGCGCCATAACCCGCGTGGTCATCACCGTGTGCGCGAACAGCAGCGGTCGTCCTGAGGCCGGTCCGTAGTCGCTGATGGCGATCTGGCCGCCATCGTCCCGGTGAGCGAGCTTCAGCGGCTCGGCGCCCCGCTCCACGAAGCCGACATCGCCGCCAGTGGATTGGGTCAGCCATTTCAACGCATTGGCCTCCACCAGCTTTCGCGCCAGCGCCGCGGAGCTGTTCACCTCCAGCAGCACAAAGACCTCCTCGAGCGCCCGATTCACAGCCGCGGCGCTTAGCGCCAGGGCGCGCGCCACCTCGTGCCGGGTCAGGCCGTTGGCCACCAGAGCCGCCACTGCGACCTGCCGGTCGCTCAGACCCCAGATCTCGCCCGCCGCGGCCGAGTCGTCCTCCAGCGGCAGGACCCCAAACGCCAGGGTGCAGATCCGCCGCACCAGGGCGGGCATCCGGGAGACCCGGACCCGGGTCATGGCTTCGGCCAACGTCTGTCGCGCGGTATGGAAGGATACCCCCAAAGTCGCGGCGGCCGTCTCCACCCCGCCGGAGCGGATCGTCTGGATCACAACTCGGGTCTGCGCCGGCGACAGACCATAGGCGTGGCAGGCGGCCTCCAAGGCCTCGGCGGCGCTTCG
>JANPKX010000485.1:0-6276 GCA_031426235.1 Alphaproteobacteria bacterium
GGTGGCGCCACAGCGGCCGACATCCCCATGCGGTGATCCTGGGTGGCCGGGACAAGAGCCCGGCCATGACGAGGGAAAGAGGGAAGCGCAGCGGCGCGAGCCCTACTTTCGGTCGTCGCGGATGACCAGACCGCCGATCCAGCTGGCGACGCCGATGACGATGGCGGCCAGGACGCCGGCCAGAAGGCCCTGCACCTGGAAACCGGGCAGCAGCAGCGCCACCAGCCCGATCATCATGGCGTTCACCACCAGCAGGAACAGGCCCAGCGTCAGGACGGTGATCGGCAGGGTCAAAATGAACACCACCGGGCGCACGATGGCGTTGACGACGCCCAGCAGGACGGCGGCGAGGGCCAGGGTCCCGGGATTGTTGACCCGCACGCCCGGAACGATCTTGGACGCGACCCAAAGGCCCAGGGCGGCGAAGACCGCGCGGATGAGGAATTTGGCGAACATGGCGGCCTCCCAATGGCTTTACCGTACGGCGCTCAGCGGCGACCGCAAGACGGGTCGGCCGGTCGGACCGCTCTAGGCGCCGGCGGTCTCGACGACGGGCACGGTCTGCGAGAGGCGGCCGCCGATGCGGATCGGTTCGACGCGCCGCGCCAGGCCGGTGGCCGGGTCAGTCTCCACGAAGACGCCGCAGACGGTGGCCGGACCCTCCGCCGGCTTGTAGCGGCCGCCCGAGATGCGGGTGGTGAAACGGCGCAGCGGCTCTTCCTTCTGGTTGCCGATCACGCTGTCGGAGTCGGCGCAGGCGCCGGCGTCGGTCTGGTAGGCGGTGCCGCCCGGCAGGATCTGGGCGTCGGCGGTGGGCACATGGCTGTGGGTGCCGACCACCAGCGTGGCGCGGCCGTCGCAGAAGTGACCCATCGCCATCTTCTCGGAGGTCGCCTCGGCGTGGATATCGACCACGACGGCATCGGCCACCGCGCCCAGCGGGCAGGCGTCGAGCTCGGGGTCCACGGCGGCGAACGGGTCGTCCAGGGCGTCCATGAACACCCGGCCCAGCAGGTTGATCACCAGGATGCGCTTGCCGCCGGGGGTGTCGAACAACTGCGAGCCCCGGCCCGGCGCGCGTGACATGGGCGGATAGTTCAGCGGGCGGATCAGGCGCGGCTCGCGGACGATGTAGGTCATCGCCTCCTTCTGGTCCCAGGAGTGGTTGCCCAGGGTCAGGCAGTCGGCGCCGGCCTCGAAGAGCTCCTTGGCGGTGGATTCGGTGATCCCGAAGCCGGCGGCGGCGTTCTCCGCATTGATGATCACGAACTCCAGGCCAAGCGACCGGCGCAGGCGCGGCAGGTGCTCGGCCAGGCCCTCACGGCCCGACCGGCCGACCACATCTCCGAAAAAGGCAAATCGCATCAGGTCTCTCTATCGACGCGGCGGTAGCCCGTCTCGGTCAGAATGGCGTCCAGCCGCTGGTCATGCGGGTCGAGAGGCACACGCGCCACCTCCTGCCCGGCGTAAGCCACCCCGATGACCCACACCGGGCCCTCGGCGCGGAGCGCGGCGATCAGGCGGTCGTAATAGCCGCCGCCCTGGCCCAGGCGCCCGCCCGAACGGTCGAACGCCAGCACCGGGGCGAAGATTACCTCAGGCCGAACCACCGCCGCGCTCGGCGGCGGCGCGGGTATGCCGAGCCAGTCCGGCGTCAGGAGATCGCCCGGCGCGTGCGCGCGGAACTCCATTCGCCCGTCGCCGTCCGTCACGGCGGGAAGGGCGCGCCGGGCCGGGAGGCGGATCGGTGTCGGGTCGAGCTCGGATCCCATCGCGTGATAAAGGCCGTAGACCGAGGCGGGCAGCAGCGTGGGGAGGTTGGCGGCCGCGCGCAGACCCGCGTCGGGCGTTTCGGCGGCCAGCTGGCGGCGCAGAACCCGCATGGCGGCGCGAAGCTCGGGCTTGTAGATCATGTTCCGCCACCCCGATTGGGTGGCGGCGCCGCGAAAACCGTGAAGGACTGTTTCATTCCCTCGACCTGTTAGTGACAGGTGGGCGCCGTGTGCCCGGGACCAGGATCCCGGCCAGGGACAGCTCCCTAGAGGTGAATTAAGGTCGCTGGAATATGTCGCCTCCGACGAGAGCCGCAGCAGACCCGCCGAGGGCTAAGGTAGGCTCGCCGGCGGGAAGTCTCAAGCGATAGGGGAAGTTTGATGCAATCCGACCGTATTCAGGCGCTGATGGAGCAGGCCGTCGCGGAGGGGATCGCCGCGGGCCTGACGGCGGCGGTGGCCCTGCCCGACGGATCGGACGTGCATTTCGCGGCAGGATCGCGGGGGAAGGGCGATCCCACGCCGATGACGCCCGACACGCTGTTCTGGATCGCCTCCTGCACGAAGGCGGTGACCGCCATGGCGGCGACGCAGCTCGTCGAACAGGGTCGGCTGGACCTGGACGCGCCGGTCGGTCCTCTGCTGCCGGCGCTGGCGAGCCCGAGGGTGCTGGACGGCTTCGACGCCTACGGCGCGCCACGCCTGCGCCCCGCCGAGACGCCCATCACGCTGCGCCATCTGCTGACCCACACGTCGGGCATGGCCTACGATTTCTGCCACGCCGACCTGACGCGCTACTATGCCGCAACGGGCGACAACATGATGACGGCTACCGACATCCTCGTGGCTGAGCCGGGCGCCGCCTGGCTGTACGGCACCGGGATCGACGCGGCCGGCTGGCTGATCGAGGCGGTGACTGGCCAGGGCCTGGATACCTGGTTCGAGGCCAACATCACCGGGCCCCTGGGCATGGCGGACACCCGGTTCAGCCCCGACGCGGCGCAGGCGGCGCGCCGGGCCGGAATGCATCTGCGCGGCCCCGACGGCGCCTTCGCGCCGACCGATCCCTTCCCGAACCACCCGATGCTGTGGGGCGGCGGCGGACTGGTCTCGACCGCGCCGGACTATCTGAAGTTTCTGCGGGCCGTCATCGGCGACGGCGGCGGCGTGATCGGCGCCAAGGGCCTGGCGTGGCTGCGGGACGCGCAGACGGATCTGCCGGGCGCCGGTGACCTGGTCTCCTCCAATCCGATGTTCAGCCACGATTTCAGGCCCATGCCCGGCGTGGACAAGCGCTGGACGCTGGGCTTCCTGCGCAACGAGGCCGACGTGCCGGGCGGACGCCGGGCCGGCAGCCTGGCCTGGGGCGGTATCGCGAACTGCTACTACTGGGCGGACCCGGCGAGCGGGGTCGCGGGGGCCATGTTCAGCCAGTTCCTGCCGTTCGCGGACCCCGGGATGCTGGCGACCTTCGAGGCGTTCGAGCGGGCGGTCTACGCCGACTGACCCGGCGGCCCTTTCATCGGCCTGTGCGAGGCCCTAAGTCTGCGGCCCGTGAACGCGATCCTCGACACCGACCACTCCCTCGCCCGCCAGGCCAATGACCTGGCGCGGGACCTGGCGCGCGCCAATCCCCGCGTCTACTGGCTGGACCTCGGCGTCACGGCCGCCGTGACCTGGCTCAGCCTGGGTATCGCGGTGACCAGCGCTTCCACGGGCTGGATGGTCGCCGCCGGCGTGGTCTGCATTCTCAGCCTCTATCGCGGCATCAGTTTCATTCATGAACTGACCCACCTCCGCAACGACGACGTGCCGGGGTTCCACTTCGCCTGGAACGTCCTGATCGGCGTGCCGTGGCTGACGCCGTCCTTGTTGTACGAGGGCGTCCACATCCTGCACCACGCCAAGGACCGCTACGGCACGGCGCGCGACCCGGAGTACCATCGGCTGGCCCGGCGGCCGCTGCACGAGCTGGCGGCCTTTCTGGGCATCGCCCTGCTGGCGCCAATCGGCGTGATCCTGCGGTTTGGGGTGCTGGCGCCGTTGAGTTTCGTGATCCCACCGCTGCGCCGCTTCGTGATCGCCAAGACCTCGGGCATGGTCATCAACGCCGGCTTCAGCCGGGAGGACCACGACCGCGCCCAGACCGCGCCCTGGCTCGCCCAGGAGATCGGCGCCTGGCTGTGGAGCTGGACGGTGCTGGGGCTGACGTTCGCCGGCGTGATCCCGGTGCGGGCGCTGGTGATCGCCATGGTGATATTTGGCCTGATGACGTTTCTCAACCAGCTTCGCACCGCGGTGGCGCACTATTGGGAGAACGACGGCGATCCGATGGCGCCGCTGGACCAGTTCCTGGACACCGTGAACGTGCCGCCACCGGCGCTGCTGCCGTTCTTATGGGCCCCGGTGGGGCTGCGTTATCACGCCCTGCACCACCTGATGCCGCGCCTCCCCTACCACAACCTTGGCGCCGCCCACCGGCGCCTGGTGGAGGCGCTGCCGGCGGATCATGTCTATCGCCGGGTGGAACAGCGCGAACTGTTCCCCGCGCTGGGGCGGCTGGTGGGGCGGATGCACCGGCGCGACTGACAGTTACTGTAAAGTCCGCTCATCCCGGCGAATGCCGGGAACCAGATGGCAAGGTTCTGGCTTAGCTCGAACGGCTCCGCGGAAGACCCATTCTGGTCGCGCCTGTCGATCTGGATCCCGGCAGTCGCCAGGATGAGCGGGGGGAGAGGACGCTAAGCCTCGCCCGCGGCCAGCTTTTCGATGCGGCTGGCGGCGCCTTCGAGCGCACTCACCGCCCGGGTTTCGATCCGGCCACGATCGGCCTGGAGGCGGGTCACCTCGGCCTGCAGGGCGGCGAGGCGGGCCTTGGCGTCGTGAAGTTCATCGGCGAGCAAGAGGGCGCCCATCAGGAACAGCCGCGTGTCGCCCAGCTGGCCCATGTCCTGAGACACCTGTCGGACCTGATGGTCAAACAGGCGGCCAAGTTCCAGCAGGTGCGGCTCCTGGCCGTCCTCGCAGCCCACCGCATAGGGCCGGCCGTTCACCTCGACGTTGATCTGAGCCATGGCCTAACCCTGCTGTCCGTTGAGCGTGGCGCGGATCTCCGCGATCGCGCGGCCTAGGGCCGCCGAGGCTTCCGCGCCCGCTGCCTCGAGCTCACGTTCGCGCGCCTTGGCCTGATCCAGAGCTTCGGCAAGCCTTGCGCGGTCCTGGTCGAACAAGCCGTCGGCCGCGGCGCCAGCATCCTTCAGCCGCCGCGACAGGCGCTGTTCCAGCGCGTGCAGCGCGTTCTCCAGGCGTCTGGCCGCCAGGTCCAGCGCAGTCTCGCCGGGGTTCATGCGGAATCTCCGAAGCCAATCGCGCTCCTATAGCCTGATCCGATGCGTCTGGCGAAACCCGTCGCGGCGCCGCGGGCGCAGCGTTCTTGACCCCTGCGCCCCTGCATGCGAGGCCCCCGCGCTACGCCCCGCCCTGCAGAGACCGATCCGACGATGCCCGCGCCGCTGAAGACCATGGCCGACGCCATCCGCGTCCTGTCGATGGACGCCGTCCACAAGGCCAAGTCCGGACACCAGGGCATGCCGATGGGCATGGCCGACGTCGCCACGGTGCTGTTCACCAAATTCCTGAAGTATGACGCCTCGCGACCCGACTGGCACGACCGTGACCGGTTCGTGCTCTCGGCGGGCCACGGCTCGATGCTGCTGTACGCCCTGTTGCACCTGACCGGCGTCAAGGCAGTCACGATGGACCAGATCCGCAACTTCCGGCAGCTGGGCTCGAACACGCCGGGCCACCCGGAATACGGTCATACCCCCGGCGTCGAAACCACCACGGGTCCGTTGGGCCAGGGGCTGGCGACCGCTGTCGGCATGGCGATGGCCGAGCGCCACGTGAACGCCCGGTTCGGCGACGGGCTGGTCGATCACCGCACCTGGGTGATTGCCGGCGACGGCTGCCTGATGGAAGGCGTCAGCCATGAGGCGATTAGCCTGGCCGGACGGCTGAAGCTGTCGAAGCTTACGGTGCTGTTCGACGATAACAACACCACCATCGATGGCGCGGCCACGATCTCGGAAACCGGCGACCAGCTGATGCGGTTCAAGGCCGCGGGCTGGGCGGTGAAGGCGGTGGATGGCCACAACCCCGGCAAGATCGCCGCGGCCATGCGCTGGGCCGTTCGCCAGGACCGGCCGACGATGATCGCCTGCAAGACGCTCATCTCCAAGGGCGCGGGCCGCAAGGAAGGCGACCCCCACAGCCACGGGTACACTCTCTTTGACGACGAGATCGCCGACGCACGCCTGGCCATGGGTTGGAGCGACGCGCCCTTCACCGTGCCGGACGAGGTGCTGAAGCCTTGGCGCGCCGCCGGCCGTCGCGGGACCAGGCCGCGCAAAGCCTGGGAGGCCGCCCTGGCCGCCTCGCCGCTGGCCTCCGAGTTCGCGCGGGCCATGGCCGGAGATCTCCCGTCCGGCGCGTTCGCCGACCTCGA
>JANPKX010000486.1:0-2869 GCA_031426235.1 Alphaproteobacteria bacterium
CGGCCCTCGGCCTGAGCGGCTACGGGCTTGAGTTCGGACCGCTGCTCAACGAAACCGTGAAGCTCGATATTGGGACCATCCATATGGGCGGCTTCAGCCAGTTCGCCTCCATGTCGCAGGTCGGCCAGAGCTTCAATCTGAGCTTCGCCACGAACCGGGTGGATATCGGCGATCTCGATCCCTGCGCGGCCGGCTGTTCCCTCACCGGCTTCATCGACCAACACAGCCTGGTCGACAGCGACGGCGGCACAGGGTTCGACCTGAGCGACTCACAAATCCGCCTGGTCAACAATCTCACGGTCGGGTGCCTGCCGGGCCTGACGGACTATTGTGATTTCGACGACGATCTCTTCGAGCCCATCCGCCGGCAGGTCTACCTGGATACGACAGGCCAGAACGACGGCGTGTCGGGCGAGGATATCCGCGGCTTCCACGCCTCGCTCGCCGCGCCCGATTTCCTGGCGCTGCAGTCCGATGACGCCCAGGTCCTGGCCCGGCTGCGGGCGCTGGGACTCGATCCGCTGAACCCGCGTCCGTTCCGGGGCCTGGGTCCCGGCGCGCCGTTTCCCACGGATCCGATCCTGGAGAGCCGATACGCCCAGCTGCGATTCGGCGACGCCGGCGTCCCGGAACCGGCGACATGGATGATGCTGATCGGCGGCCTGGGGATGGCGGGCGCGGCGCTTCGGCGGCGGCGCGGGCTGAGCGCCTGACGCGTCAGCGGTCGCGCAGCGCGGCGGCACGGGCTACGAAGGCCGCCTGACGCCGGACGCCCGCCTTGGGCAGGATCGCCTTGACGTGGAACCGCACCGCGCCCAGCGACAGGCCGCTGACCTTGGCGATCTCGCCGACCTCCAGCCCCCGGCTGAGGTAATGCGCCACCCGCGCCTCTGTCGGCGTGAGCGCGAAGGCGGCGGCCAGGACGTCGGCGGACGCCCCGTCTGGATCCGCAAGAGGGCTCAGCGTCAGGATCACGCGCGCATCGCCAAGGCGATAGGCGTCCCCACGAAGCGGCAGGGCCCGGGCCAGCACCGCCGACCCTGCAGGCCCCGCCAAGCGAAGCGGCATCAGGTCAGCATCGCTCACGGCGCCTTGCGCGGCAGCGGCGATGAGGCGCTCAAAGGCAGGGCGACCGGCGGGATCGAAGGCCGTGAGGCGTCTTCGGCGCGTGGTGACGGCTGTCTCCAGCAGCGCCTGGCCCGCCGGATTCAGGTCGCGAAGGACGCCCTCGTGGTTCACGACGAAGGCTGGGACGCTGGCGGCCTCCAGGGCGTTCAGGCGGTCGGTCCCCGCGCGGTCGGCCACGTTACGGGCGAAGGCCATGGCGGCCTCGACGTGGGGGCGGATCCGGCGCAGGCGGTCCAGGTCTTCGCCGTCGAACGGCCCCTGCCGAGCCGACCGCTGGATCGACACGCCGATTGCGCCGTCCCTGTCGCTGACCAGTCCACACGCGGCGAACCAGGGCACCCCCGCTGAGCCGGCGAAGTCCTGATAGTAATCGGAGCGCGCGCGTTCGTCGGCGGTGGTGATGTCCTGATCGCGCACGAAGCCGGCGGACGGCCCTTCCACCATGCGCCGGCTGCGCAGGTCCGCGCGGTGCCAGCCCTGCTCGAAGAACTGGGCCACGGTGTCATTCAGCCCCGGCGAATACTGCAGGCCGTCATGTTGCCGGTCCGGCCGGGTGACGAGGGCGCCCCGGCTGCCCGTAAGGTCTGCCAGCGCCTGAAGCGCCGGCGCCCAGGCATACGACACCGCAGCAGCCTCATAGAGACCGGCGACGACACGCTCGAAGTCCGGCCTCATCCGACTGCTCACCCACACACGACCCGCACAGGACACCTTAGGCCGGATTTGCGGTCTGTGTATGCGGCCCTCTCCTGACAGTTGAATCCGGGTTCCCCTTCGGCGCCTTCGCGCCTAGGCTGAGGTTCTCCTCGGGGGGCCGCGCTTGGGCGGCTGAGAGGTGGGCGAGCCCACGACCCGTCGAACCTGATCCGGGTCATGCCGGCGAAGGGAAGGGCCACCACCCGAACCGACGCCCGTGATCCGTCCGCATGTTAGGACGCGAGACGATGAACAAGCCCACCGGCCCGATGGCCGCCGCCGTCATCCCCACGGGCGAGCGCCCCGGTTCCAGGAAGGTTTATCAGCCCGGCGTGCTGTGGCCCGACATCCGCGTGCCGTTCCGCGAGGTGGCCGTCCATCCCAGCGCCAATGAGCCGGCGCTGACGCTGTACGATCCTTCGGGGCCCTACACCGACCCGACCGCCAGCATCGACATCGAGAAGGGCCTTGAGAAGACCCGCGAGCCCTGGGTGGTTTCGCGCGGCGACGTCGAGCTGGTGGAGAACCCCCGCGCCGTGAAGCCTGAGGACAACGGCTTCGCCAAGGGCGCGCACCTGGCGCCCCAGTTCGACGCGCCTCGACGGGTCTATCGCGCCAAGGCGGGCGGCAACGTCACCCAGCTGGAATATGCCCGCCGGGGGGTGATCACCCCGGAGATGGAATACGTCGCGATCCGCGAGAACCAGCGCCGCAAGCTGGGCGAGCCCTTCATCCGCGACGGCGAGGACTTCGGCGCCGAGATCCCCGACTTCTGCACGCCCGAGTTCGTGCGCGACGAGATCGCCCGTGGCCGCGCCATCATCCCGGCCAACATCAACCACACCGAGCTGGAACCGATGATCATCGGCCGCAATTTCCTGGTGAAGATCAACGCCAACATCGGCAACAGCGCCGTCGCCAGCAGCATCGCCGAGGAAGTCGAAAAAATGGTCTGGGCGACCCGCTGGGGCGCCGACAACGTCATGGACCTCAGCACCGGCCGCAACATCCACAACACCCGCGAATGGATCCTGCGCAACAGCCC
>JANPKX010000487.1:0-4099 GCA_031426235.1 Alphaproteobacteria bacterium
CCGGCGCGGACGCGGCCGGGGTGTTGGGCCACTACATCGTGACGACCTCGCTGGCCGGGATCGCGGTGGCGACGGTCGGGTATGGGCTGGCCCTGACGGTCGGACGGGTTCCGCTGGGCCGGTGGGCGCACGCGACCGCGCCGGTGCTGGTCGCCGCCTTCGCGACCCAGTCTTCGCTGGCCTGCCTGCCGGCGATGATCGAGCGCTGCCGCGACGACCTGGGCGTGCCGGCGCGGATTACCGGCCTGGTGCTGCCGCTGGCCGTCGCGGTGTTTCGATTTACCAGTCCGGCGGTGAACTTGGCGGCCTGTATCTTCATCGCCAAGGTCTACGGGCTGGAGCCCAGCGGCCTGCAGTATGCCGGCGCATTCTTGGTCGCGATCGCGGTCAGCATCGGCTCGGTCAGCCTGCCGGGCCAGGTGTCGTTCATCATCAGCGTGGCGCCGATCGCCCTGGCCTTGGGCCTGCCCATCGACCTGCTGCCGATCCTGCTGGCCGTGGAGGTCGTGCCGGACATCTTCCGCACGCTGGGCAACGTCACGGGCGACATGGCGGTCACCACGATCCTGGCGCGCGACGCCGAACCGGAAGAGGCGCCTGCGAGAGCCTAGCCAAGCCCAGGCGATTGCGGCAGGTTCCCGCGCCATGACCAACGAACCCTTCTTTCGAAAAACCGGCGATCTTTTCCAGCCGACCCGGGCCGGCGTCGGGCCGTGGGATCCCAATTCCCTGCACGGGCGGGTGATCATCGGCCTGTTAGGCGCGGAGATCGAGCGGCGGCACGGCGGCCCCGACTACATGCCGGCGCGCCTGACGGTGGACATGTACAAGCTGCCCGACCTGTCGCCAGTCGAGGTGGTCACCCGGACGGTCAAGGACGGCTACCGGCTGAAGGTGATCGACGCGGAGTTCATCTCGGGCGGAGTCAGTGCTGGCCGCGCGACGTGCCAGTTGTTGCGCCGGACCGAGAACGCGCCGGGCGCGGTCTGGAGCCGCGAGCCCTGGGCCGCGCCGGCGCCCGCCGACGTGCCGCCGCCCAAGGATCGTCCCCTGAGCGGGATGTGGGACATGCGCCCGTTCGAGGGCGAGTTCCGCGGCAAGGGGCCGCGCAAGACCTGGATGTCCGAGGTGCGCGAGCTTGTGGAGGGTGACGTGCTGACGCCGTTCGCGCGGGTGGCGGTGGCTGCGGATTTCGCCAGCCCGTTCGCCAATGCGAGCGACCAAGGCCTGGGCTACATCAATACCGACGTGACGGTTTACCTTCACCGCTTGCCGGCCACCGAATGGATCGGGTTCGAGACCCTGACGCATGGGGCCACCGATGGCGTGGCGGTGGGCGACTGCCTGTTGCACGACGAACAGGGCCCCATCGGCTCAGCCATCTGCACGGCTCTGGCGCAGAAGCGCAAGCTGGGGTGAGGGGCAGCTGACATCCGGGTACTTCGGCGTTTCGCAGGCGTGCTCGACGCGTTGGCCCCTTCACGCGCCGCGGCGGTAGAGCATCTGGGCGATGCCCCCGTCGAGCCGATCCGCGGAGACCAATTCCAAAGCGACGGGCTGGGTTTGGCTCCACGCCATGCGCAGGCCGCCACCCGTGGCCACTGGCGCGATGTTGAGATGCAGCTCGTCCAGAGCGCCGCGATCCAGGAACGCGCCATAGGTCGCCGGGCCGCCGGCGACCAACGCTGTGGAAAGGTTGAGATCGCCCAGCACGCGCCAAGCCTGGTCTGGCGAAGATACCACGTGCACATCGGCAACGGGATTCAAGGTCTGCGAGAGTACGATAACCCGGCCGGGAATCGCGCTCATCGGGACCTGGCGGAACAGCACTTCATACGTCCGCCGCCCCACGACAATGTTGCCGTAGGCAGAGACCAGACCCATGAGGTGCTTAAGCACAGAGGGGGGGACGCCCTCGGACTCGTTCGCTTCCACGACATAGCCATCGGCAGTCAGT
This sequence comes from Alphaproteobacteria bacterium, assembly GCA_031426235.1. Classification (GTDB taxonomy): domain Bacteria; phylum Pseudomonadota; class Alphaproteobacteria; order Caulobacterales; family Caulobacteraceae; genus Phenylobacterium. Next base: position 1,958 of record JANPKX010000487.1, read on the forward strand.
GTGACGTAGTGGGCGGTCTTCAACTGAGCCATTCCTTCAAGTTGCGCGGAGCCGGCGCGCGTCCGACAGTTCAAGATCGCGGCATGGGCTCCATGCCGCGATTTAGCGATATCTCAGCTCATCCAAACAAGCCCTACCGCAGATTGACAGCGCGTCCGCAGCGAGCGCCACTATCGTATGGGCGAGCGAGCTTCTTGGTCTGACGGGCATGCGCCTGCCCCTGGTTTGACCCTGGAGCGCTTCAGCGAGGTTGTCGGCTCGATCTACGAGTGTGCGCTCCAGCCGGAGCTTTGGCCTGATGTGCTGGCCGAGATCTGCAAGGCCGTTGGCGGCCCCAGCGGATGGGTCGCCGTCCACGAGCTGTCAAAGGTCCAATCAAGGTATGAGGTCGAGTTCGGCACAGACCCCGAATGGCAGCAACGGCTGCGTGAGCACTACGTCGCCGTCTCGCCGTTCATCGGCATCGCGCACCACGTGCGACCGGGGGAGGTCTGGTCTTTCGGGGACGCGATTGATTACGACGAATTCCTGGGAAGCCGGTTCTATCGCGAGTGGTCTCAACCGCAGGGACTCAGCGACACGATCATGGGGGTCATGACGAAGACCCCCGAACGGCTCACCTGGCTTGGTGTCTGCCTCGATGTGCGCGCAACCGAGGCGCACAAGGCGCGGGTGGGTTGCTTTGTGCCTCACGTCGAGCGGTCGCTGCGCATTTCGCGCCTTCTGGAGTTCCGAGCCGCTCAGACGGCCGAGCTGGTGGCGGCGGTTGAGAGTCTGGCCACAGGTTTGATCGTGGTTGACTCAGAGTTTCAGGTCCGTGGGATCAATCCGGCAGCGGAGCGCCTCATCCGCGAGACGGGAGCACTGCGGGTCGAGCGCGGATGCCTGCGTGAGGCGGCGGGTGGTTCCAAGCTTGCCGAGGGCATGTCGGCCTGCGTCGGGGCCAGGCTTGACCGAGCGGGAGCCTCGATGTTGTACCCCTCGCGCGATGGCGGCGTTGGCCTCTTGGTCCAGATGGTGCCGCTGCCAACGCAGCGCACGAGAAGGCCCAGCGACGCCGCGGCGGCGATATTCCTGAGCGCACCTTCCCAGCCCAAGGCTGCCCCGATGGAAGTGTTCGTGCAGCACTACGGGCTCACACCCTCGGAGACGCGTGTCCTGCTGGCGACCCTGAATGGGCAGAATCCACGCGCTATCGCAGAGGCGAACGGCCTCGCAATGCCAACCGTTCGCACCCACCTGAGCCGGCTTTACGGCAAGACGCAGACCAGCGGGCGAACAGAACTCGTGCGGCTGATATCGAGCATGAGCGTGCAGTCTGGCTGAGGAAACCAGGCCAGCCTGAGGATGGACAGGCCCCCCCCGCCGGTCCTATCACTCCCGCGTGGTGAGGCGGGCTTGGCTCCGCCGATCCGCAATGCGCGCCGATGCCTTCGGGCATAATCGGGAACGCGGTAGGGGTCTTGGCCCTGATCCGCGGCTGTCCCTGCAACTGTGAGCGGTGAGCGTTTGCGACAGGGCGGAGGGTCTCTCCGCCAGCCACTGGGTCCTCTAGGCCTGGGAAGGTGTCGCAACCGTGACGACCCGCGAGCCAGGATACCGGTCGGTGCGTGTCGCTCGAGCTTTAGAGGCAGCGGACCTCTGAGCACGGTCTCCGTCTGAGCGACGACAAGGCATCGGCGGGGACGTCTCCGCCGGTCGGTTGGCGCTGACAGAGGAGGCTGAGAATGCCCCGACGATACCTATTGAGCACGTGCGCCGCGGCGCTGATCCTGGCCCATGACGGCGCCGCCCTGGCGGCCGAGCCGGACACGCCGGTGGGCGAACTGATCGTCACGGCCAACCGGAGCGGGGCGGGGATCGAGGCCGACCGGGTCGGATCATCGGTCACGGTCATCTCGGCGCAGGACATGGCCGACCGGCAGGTGCGGATCGTCTCGGACGTGCTGCGCGACGTGCCCGGGTTCGCGGTCAGCCGGCTGGGCGCGGCCGGCGGTCAGACCCAGGTGCGGGTGCGCGGCGCCGAGGGCAACCACGTGCTGACCCTGATCGACGGGATCGAGGCCGCCGACCCGTTCCAGGGGGAGTACGACTTCGGCGGCCTGATCAGCGACGAGGTCGCGCGGATCGAGATCCTGCGCG
>JANPKX010000488.1:0-8815 GCA_031426235.1 Alphaproteobacteria bacterium
CCCAACATCGACGCCCTCGCCGCCGATGGGGTGCGGTTCACGCAAGGCTATGTCAGCCATCCGGTCTGCGCGCCGTCGCGGGCCGCGCTGATGACCGGCCGCTACCAGACCCGGTTCGGCTACGAGTTCAACCCGGTCGGCCGCGACCGACGCGGCGGCGTGGCGCTGAACGAGACGTTTGTAGGTCAGGTCCTGAAGTCGGCTGGCTATCGCACCGGCATGGTCGGCAAGTGGCATTTGGGCGAGAGCGGCAGCTACCACCCGACCGCCCGCGGCTTCGACGAGTACTTCGGCATCACAGCCGGCGCCGGCGCCTTCATCGTCGACGCCAAGCCGGGCGATGAGTTCTACACGCCCGCCGGCGCGCGGGGATCCTATGGCACGGCAGAGGGCGGTCCATCCATCTCTGCGGCGAGCGAGGCCGAGGAAATGGTCCTGATCCGTGAGCGATCCCCGGTCACACGCGGCCGCGAGGTGGTTCAGGAGCGCGAATATCTGACCGACGCTTTCACCCGCGAGGCCGTGCGGTTCATCGGCGAGAACAGGGACCGCCCGTTCTTTCTCTATCTGGCCCACACCGCGCCGCACACGCCGCTGCAGGCTACGGCCAAGTACATCGAGCGGTACAAGCACATCGAGAACAAGGGCCAGCGGGTCTATGCGGCGCTGGTCTCGGCGCTGGACGACAGCGTCGGCGCGGTGCGGGCCAAGCTGAAGGCCGAGGGGCTGGAGAAGAACACCCTGATCGTCCTGCTGTCGGACAATGGCTGCGCCGGCTACGTGGGAGATGCCTGCACCAACAGTCCGCTCAACGGCTACAAGGCCACACACCTGGAGGGCGGCGTGCGGGTGCCGTTCATCATGGCCATGCCCGGCCGGATCAAGCCGGGGCAGGTGGAAACGCGGGTGGTCTCCAGCCTGGACATCGCGCCCACCGCCGCGCGCCTGGCCGGGGCGAAGATGCCGAACGGCTCGGATGGCGTCGACCTGATGCCCTATCTGACCGGCCGCGACCGGGCGACGCCCAACCCGACCCTGTATTGGCGCTCAGGCCCCAATTTCGCGATCCGCGACGGCGACTGGAAGATGTGGATCATCAACCGCGCCGATCCGTCCGAGGCGGCGCGGCGCGGCGTGGGGCCGGTCGCCGACGGCATCGTGGCCACGGTCTCGCCGCTGGGCCAGCACGTCTCGCTGTACGACCTGAAGTCCGACCCGGGCGAGCGCAACAACCGCGCCAGCGCCGAGCCCGCCGTGGTGGCGCGGCTGAAGGCAAAGCTGGCCGCCTGGGACAAGGGCAATGTGCCGCCGCAGTGGACCAGCATGCGCCAGAACGTGACCACCCATGAGGGTGAGCTGGTCAAGATCTATCCCTGACCCGGCAGAGGGAGCCCAGCCATGGTGAGCCGAAGAAGCGCCCTGATCGGAGCGGGGGCGGCCATGGCGGCCGGGGGACCGGCGCCGGGCCAACCGGCAGGGCGGTCCGTGCCCCCGCCGCCGGTGGCCGAGCGTCACGCCCAGTTTGCCGCTGAGATCGCCGCGGCCCAGGGCCGGCTCGACGCCTTCATGGCGGCCTTCAACGCCCGCGACCTGGCGGCCTATGAGGCGACGTTCAACTTCCCGCACGTCCGGTTCGCCTCGAACACGGTGACGATCATCAACCCCGGCTATCACAAGCCGGAGATGTTCGAGCGAGAGTCGCTGGCCGATTGGGACCATTCGGCTTGGGACCGGCGCGACGTGGTCCACGCTGGCGCCGACAAGGTTCACTTCGACACCCGCTTCACCCGCTATCGCAAGGACGGCCGGGTTCTGGCCGGGTTCGACAGCCTCTACATCGTCACCCGCCTGAACGGCCGCTGGGGCATCCAGGGGCGCTCAAGCTTCGCGCCCTAGGCGCCCGCCTCAGTTCCGCGGGTGGCGGGACAGAAAGGCCCACATCACCTCGTTGTCCGCGAGCCATTCGTGGCCGCCACCCTCGGTGACCTGCGCGACCACCTCGGCCTGGGCGCGGCAGCCGGAATAGCGCTCCTCGTACACGTGGGATGAAATCCTGAAGGTCTCGCGCGCTCTCGCGCAGCCGTTTATCGTGGCCCATCGCTCCAGGGCCTGGCGCATGGGGTATTGCCAGTACGGCGCCCCGCCGCCGGCAATAGGGTTGGTGGTGTCCTGGTCGCCGGCGAAGGTTATCACCGGCACCGGACGAGCGGGGCGGCAGGTTGCGGGATCGGGCTTGCCCGGCTGGCCCCGCAGGGGGTTTCCCGCCCTCAAGCCGACGACGGGCGCAATCGCGGCGAAACGGTCGGCGGCCACGCAGGCCAGCCAGGACGCCATCCTGCCGCCGCCGGAAATCCCGGTGGCGTAGACCCGGGACGCGTCGACGCAAGCCTGAGCGACGAGCTTCTCCGCCGCCGCGGTGATGAAGGCCACGTCATCGGGGTCGTCGGCGTTGGGGAGTCGACCTGTGACCGTCGTGACCCCTGGAATGTTCCACGCGTAACCGCTGCTGGCCGGAATGGCGCCGTTCGGCGCTGCAATGATGAAGCCGTGGCGATCCGCGGTCGCCGCGAGACCCGACCTGGCCAGGACGCCGGCGCCGGTTCCGTTGCTGCCATGGAGGACGAAGAGCAGGGGATGGCGTTTTGCGGGGTCGAAACCCGCCGGGAGGCGGATCAGCATGCTGCGCGCGCCGATCGTGATCTGCCGCCCGCCGCCGGCCGAGACGTCTGCGCAGTCCGCGTTGGCCGGCGTCTGGAAAAGTAGGACAGCGGCGCAGGCGAACACTGCCCAGAGCCATCGATGGGGAGCCGGACTGGACAGGGGCAACCTTCCTATACCGCAGAGAAGAGCGTGCTGGCGGCCCAGGTGTCGCGGGTCATCGCCTGGCGTTTCTGGAAGGCGGCCATGGCTTCGGTCGAGGGATCGCGCGAGGCCTCCCATACGCCGTGGCTGCCGTAACGGGTGATCAACAGCAGGCGAGAGACCCGCGCCGCCCTGTCCTGCGCCGATCGCTCGGCGGCGAACAGACCGAAGATGTGGGTGTCGAACCGGGCCTCGAAGTCGCGCCAACCCTGGCCGGACAGCTCAAGGAATTCGGGGACCTGGGGCGTCTCCACGACGAACCAGCGGTGGACATGGATGCCGCCCGGCTTGACCGCATCGGCTGCTCCGGGGCGCAGGGTCGGCGTGAGGTGCGCGCGCTGGACGGCCCGGATGGCCTTGACCTTGGCGAGGTCGCGGATCGATCCCTCCCGACCCTTCGCCTCGCCATCACGCCAACGCACCAGCAGCGCCGCCTGCCGCGCGACCCAGCCCAGCTGTGGCGTGAAGAGGCCCAGGACCTCGCCGCCCGCCGCCGCGATCTCGGCCCGTTCTGCCTGCACGACCTCGGTGAAGCCGGCAATCGCGCGGCCTGGCGGCGCGCCGCGCTCGGAATCGAGGTCCAGGAACAGGTAGTCGTAGGCTGCAGGCATTGGGCGAGGTTCGGCGCAGGCGGCGGGTGCGTCAAGCCAAGGCCATAGACCCGTCCCTCACTGCGTCGATGGTCGCCGCGGTCGAAACCTTGGGGTAGCTTCACCACATGAGATCGCTCCGCTTTCCCCTCGCAGCCCTGATCCTGGCGCTCGCTGGCTCGCTCGCCCCCAGCGCCGCTTTCGCGCAGCCGCCGCCCCGGACGCCGCCGCCCGCTACGATCGAGGTGCGATACGGCGAATGGATAGATCCGGCGCGGGGCGGACGCGTGGTCCCCTACAAGCTCTACCTACCCCGGCGGCCGGGTCCGGCGCCGGTGGTGATCCACAGCCATGGCCTGGGCGGCAGCCGGGAAGCCTCGGCCTATATCCTCGAGGCGGTGGCCGACGCCGGCTTCGTTGTGGTGGCGCTGCAGCACGCCGGCTCCGACGCGGGCCTGCTGATGGCCGGGGCGCCCGGGGCCGATGAAGTCGCGCTGATGGCCGCGGGGCGGGTTGGCATGAGCTCCGACGCGGCGCGCGGCCGTTACGGCGACGTGCCCTTCGCGCTGGACCAACTGGAGATCGCAAATCGGTCGGGCGGCCTGCTGGCCGGCCGGCTCGACCTCAGCCGGGTCGGCATGTCCGGCCACTCTTACGGCGCGCTCTCGACCCTGGTGGCGAGCGGACAGAGGGTGTTGGGCGCCAAACCTGGCGAACAGTTCGCCGAGCCGCGCATCAAGGCGGCGATCGCCTACAGTCCCAACCGGCCGCGGGGCGATGACCCGCGCGCGGCCCTGGCGGCGGTGAAGACCCCCATGCTGCATTTCACCGGCACGGCCGACCGGACGCCCTTCGACCTCGAAAAAACGCCCTTCGAGCGGACCACGCCGTTCCAGGCGATCATCGGGCCGGACCAGTTCCTGACCATACTGATCGACGCCGACCATGCCCTGTTCGGCGGGCGGCGCATGGTCACGGGCCAGTTGAAGGCCATCGACCCGCCGCAGATGGCGATCGTCAAGACTGAGACGATCCGCTTCTGGCAGGCCTATCTCGGCGGCGACAAGGCGGCGCTTCAGGCCCTGTGCGATCTGCCCCGGCGGATCGCGGGCGCGGGGGAGGGGTTCACCAAGGCCGCGCGGTGCGGCCCGCCAACGCCTATCGCGCCCGTCGACGGCCTGCGCTAGCGTCGCGTCATGAAGACGCCCCATCGGCTCTCTGCCTCCCGTCGCGCCGTGATCGGCGCCAGCGCTTCGGTCCTGGCCGCGGGGCCGTCGAGGGCCGCTGTTCAGACCCGTCCCGACAAGGGATCAGCCGCCGTCGCCGAGGCGAAGGCGATCCTGGAGCGCTACCAGAGCTTCGGCGACAAGGCGGCGGGTGGTCCGGGGGACGAGGCGTTCGGGGCTTGGCTCGAGGGCGAACTCGGGGGACTGGGCTATGCCTGCGCGCGGCAGGGCTATGACGTGCCGGCTTATGAAGGCCAGGCGGTCCTGACGGCGGGCGCGGCTCGCGCGGAACTGATCCCCCAGGCGAGCGTGGTGCCCACCGCAGCGGGCGGCGTGACGGCGCCGCTCTATGTGGTGGGGACGGGGCGGGCAGGGCCGGGCATCGCGATCCTGGTGCTGCCGTACGCGCGCTGGTCCAGCGTGGTCGGCGTCGTGGCTCGGCGTGTGCAGGGGGTGCTGGATGGCGGGGCGTCGGCCGTGGTGATCGTCACCACCGGGCCCACCGGCGAGGCGCTGGCGCTCAACGCGCCGCCGGACAAGGCGCCGTTCGACCGCCCCGTTGCGGTGCTGGCGCCGAAAGACGCCGAACCCTTCCTGAAAGCCGCGGAGGCGGGGGCCAGCGCGAATCTGCGTATGGATGGCCGCGCTTTCCGCCGACCCGCCTTCAACGTCACGGCCAGACTCGAGCGGGGCGCCTCAAAGACCCTGATGATCTCGACGCCCCGTTCCGGATGGTTCGCCTGCGCGGGTGAGCGGGGCTCGGGGATGGCCGCCTTCGTGATGCTGGCCCGCTGGGCGGCGCGGGCGCCCCTGCCGGTGGACGTGGTTTTGGTGGCCAACAGCGGCCATGAGTACGAGAACCTCGGCGGCGAACACGTGCTGCGGGATTTCGCGCCGCCGCCGGCCGCGACCGCGCTCTGGCTGCACCTGGGGGCCAACGTCGCCGCGCGCGACTGGCACGAGCGCGGCGCAATCCTGTCGCCGCTGCCCAGCGCCGATCCGCAGCGCTTCATGCTGGCCAGCGCCGAGTTGCTGCCGATCGCCCGCGCCGCGTTCGCCGGCCAGCCTGGCCTGGAGGCGCCGTACGCGGCCGATCCCGCGATCGCGGGCGGGGAGCTGCGCAACGTGCTGGCGGCGGGCTACAAGCCCGCGATCGGGATTTTTGGCGCCCATCGCTATCACCACGCCCGCGCGGATGACCTGCGCTGCGTCGAGCCGGCGCTCGTTCCGCCCGTCGTCGACGGGTTCATCCAGATCATCACCGCCATAGTCGGCAAGGGGGCCTAGACGATGCAGCACTACCGGATTCTCGGCGGGCTGGGCTCGCCTTACTCGATGAAGATGCGCGCCATCCTGCGCTATCGCCGGCTGCCGCATATCTGGGTCCAGGCGACGCCCTCCAACGACGGAGAGCGGGCCCAGGTGCGACCGGCGGTGATCCCGGTGATCCAGTACCCCGACGGGAGCTACCACAACGACTCGACGCCGATGATCTACCAGCTGGAGGCGCTGCACCCGGACAGCCGCAGCATCGTGCCGGACGATCCGGGCGACGCCTTCCTCGCCTTTCTGCTGGAAGACATGGCCGACGAGTGGGCCACCAAGCTGATGTTCCATTACCGCTGGTTCCGCGAGCGCGACCAGGTGCGGATGAGCGAGTGGCTGGCCTTCGACCGCGCACAGGGCGGCGGCTATGCGGGCGTAAAACGCTTCGCCGACATGTTCCGGGATCGCCAGGTGGGCCGGATGGCGCTGGTCGGCTGCACGCCGCAGAACGCGCCGATCATTGAGGACAGCGCGGTGCGTCTGGCCGACATCTTCGAGCGCCACGTCCTGCAGCAGCCGTTCTTCTTCGGGTCGCGCCCGTCGATGGCGGAATTCGGCTGGTACGGCCAGTTCACCCAGCTGATCGTCGACCCGACGCCCAACGACCTGATGCGCGAGATCGCCCCGTTCACGGTTCGCTGGATCATGCATCTGGACGACGCATCGGGGGTCGAGGGCACGTGGCGAACGGCCGAGGAGCCTCTTGCGCCGGTGATCGGGGACCTGTTGGCCTTCGCGGGCGAGGTCTACCTGCCGTTCCTGGAGGCCAATGCCGCGGGGCTCGCGGCCGGGCAGGAGACCTTCACGGTCGATCAGCTGGGCCGGCCCTACAGCCAGGGTGCGTTCAAGTATCAGGCCCGGTGCCTGGAGAGCCTGCGCCGCGCGCATGCGGACCTGCCGGCGGACGCGCGGACGCGCATCGATCCGCTTCTGGAGACGGCCGGCCTCATCAACAGCCTGACGCGGCGCGCCTGAACGCCTAAGCTCTGACCATGACCGACGCGCCTCACCCCAGCACCGCCCAGGCGGCGTCCCCGACCTATCGCCTGGCCTCCAGCGATCCTGACTTCATCATGGGCCCGTCGATGCGCGGCGTGCGCTTCTTGATGGAGTTCGCCAAGGCGGACGAAGCGCTGCGGGCCTGGGGGGTGCGGTCAACGATCGTGGTGTTCGGCAGCGCCCGGATCCGGGAGGACGGTCCCGAGCCGCAGCCGCGCTGGTACGCCGCGGCGCGCCAGTTCGCCGCCATCGCCTCGAAACACGGCGGGGCGCAGCTGTCGGCCAGCCGAGAACGGCACAATGTCGTCTGCACGGGCGGCGGTCCCGGGATCATGGAGGCGGCCAACCGGGGGGCTGCGGACGTGGGCGCGCCGTCGATCGGCCTCAACATCACCCTGCCGCACGAGCAGTACCCGAACAGCTATTCCACACCGGAGCTGACGTTCCGGTTCCACTATTTCGCCATGCGCAAGATGCATCTGGCGATGCGGGCCAACGCCCTGGTGGTGTTTCCCGGCGGGTTTGGAACCCTGGATGAGCTGTTCGAGATCCTGACGCTCCGCCAGACCGAGAAGAGTCCGCCCATTCCCATCGTGCTGTTCGACGAGGCCTATTGGCGGCGGATCATCAACTTCGAGGCCCTGATCGAGGCTGGAATGGTCGCCCCGGCCGATATGTCGCTGTTCCAGTTCGCCGAGACCGCGCAGGGCGTCTGGCACTGTCTCAAGTCCGGCGGGCTGCGCGCCCACGAAAGCAACGACGAGCCGGTGGGACCCGTCTAGCGCCGCGACCGGCCTCATAGGTCGAGACCGGCTGACGTTCGCAGGTCGCTTCCAGGGCTAGCCCCCGCCCGCTGCCGCCGTCACATTAGTGTTAGACTCAAGTGGGGGCGGGATGATCGACGACGACGGGCCGGGCAGGACGTTCGCGTCCGAGGGCGTCTACCTGATGCGCACCGCACAGCAGATCCAGTACCAGCTCAGCCAGATGGCCGATCAGAAGGCCAGCATGCTGCTGGCCGCGACCTTCGTGATCTTTACGGTGACGGTCAGCCAGCTTCACAATGTGGACAATCCGGCGCCAATTCTGGTGCTGGCCGCCTCGGCCTTCGTGGCGGCATTTCTCGCCGTCCTGGCCGTGCTGCCGTCGGTGAAGACGCCGCCGCTGCCGGACGGGCCGTCGAACATCCTGTTCTTCGGCTCGTTCACCCAGATCTCGGAGGCGGAATACGTCGAACGCGTGCTGACCCTGGTCGGCAACAGCCATGATATCTACGAGGCGTTCGCCCGCGACATCTACCAGAACGGCAAGGTGCTGGCGGGCAAGAAGTACCGCTACCTCGGCTACGCCTACCGCATCCTGCTGGGCGGGCTGGTGCTCAGCTTCCTGACGTTCCTAGCGCCCTATGTAGGGATCAGGATCTAGGCGCAGCGGCCGCGACGTCCCTCAGGGCGACCAGCCCTCGGGCGCCAGCTCGAAACCGTCGAAACGGAAGCCTGGCGAGACGACGCAGGTAACCAGGGTCCAGCCCTCCTCCGCCACGGCGGACTGCCATTCGCCCTTGCGGACCAGATGCTGGGGCGCCTCACCGACATCGACGCCCAGGCGGGTCTCAACGGTGACGCCCTCATCAGAGGTCATCAGCAGGAGCGGGGCGCCGCCCTGGAAGATCCACACCTCCTCCGCGTCCACCCGGTGCCAGTGGGAACGCTGCCCCGCCTCCAGCAGATAGAGGATCGCGGTGCCGGCCGCGCGCCCATCCGGCTGTTCGGCGGCGGAGCGCCAGGTCTCCCGGTACCAGCCGCCCTCGGG
>JANPKX010000489.1:0-1956 GCA_031426235.1 Alphaproteobacteria bacterium
GTCGAAGGCCTCGCCCGCCGCGTCGTCGATGGTCGAGCCCAGCCGACGGCACGCGCCCACGCCCTCGACAGCCAGCAACTGGCAGTGCCCGCCGGACACCAGCAGAAGCAGGAACGGATAGGCGATTTCCGCGCCCAGCCGGGCCGAGACCGCATGGCCCTCCAGGTGGTTCACGGCGACGAGGGGCAGGCCGCGCGCCAGGGCGGCCGCCTTGCCGAACGACAGGCCCACCATGACGCCGCCGACGAGGCCGGGCCCGGCGGTGGCCGCCACCCCCGTAAGGTCGCCATAGCCCAGGCCTGCCTCGGCCAGGGCGGCTTCAGCGATAGCCTCGATGGTTTCGACGTGCGCGCGCGCCGCGATCTCGGGCACCACCCCGCCATAGGGGGCGTGGGCGGCAACCTGGCTGCCGACAATGGAGCTCAGCACATCGCACCGGCCGTCGGCGTGGCGGCGCACCACCGCGGCGGCGGTTTCGTCGCAGCTGGTCTCTAGGCCGAGGACGGTCTGGGTCATCCGGTTGCCGGTGGGGGTCTGCTCCTGTAGCAGCCCTTTGTGAATTCGCTCCGCAGGTAGACCGCCGCCCGTGACCACGCAACAACCAGCCTCCGTCGGCCCCGTCCGGATCGGCGCCCGCGGCTCGAAGCTGAGCCTCGCCCAGGCGGGGCACATGCAGCGCCGCATCGCCGCCCTGCTGGGCGCGGACCCTGAGAACGCGGCCGAGGTGGAGCGGGTTGCGCCCTTGATCGTGATCACCACCACCGGCGACCGGATCCAGGACCGCCGTCTGCTGGAGATCGGCGGCAAGGGCCTGTTCACCAAGGAGATCGAGGAGGCGCTGCTGGACGGCCGCATCGATTGCGCCATCCACTCCATGAAGGACATGCCCAGCGAGTTGCCGCAGGGCCTGTGCATCGCCGCCATACCGGAGCGCGAGGACCCGCGCGACGCCTTCCTCAGCCGCGGTCCCCTGACGCTGGAAGACCTGCCGCAGGGCGCGCGCCTGGGCACCGCCAGCCTGCGCCGTCAGGCCCAATCCCTGCACCGTCGCCCCGATCTGGACGTGCAGATGCTGCGCGGCAATGTCGATACCCGGCTCGCCAAGCTGGCCGCGGGCGAGGCGGATGCGATCCTGCTGGCCTATGCGGGCCTGCGTCGGCTGGGTCTCGGCGACCTGCCGAAGAGCCTGATGGATCCCAAGGCGGTCCCCCCCGCGCCGGGCCAGGGCGCCCTGGCCATCGAGACCCGTGAGGCCGACCGCGACCAGCCCTGGGCGGCGGCGCTCCGTTGCGAGACCACCACCCTTTGCGTGACCGCCGAGCGGGGTGCCCTGGTGGCGCTGGAAGGCTCGTGCAAAACGCCCGTGGCGGCCCATGCATGGCTGGAGGGCGGCCAGCTTCATCTGATCGTGGAGGCCCTGAGCCCGGGCGGCACGCATCGCTTCCGCCACGCGGGCGCCTCCGAGATCTCGCAGCTGTCGCAGCCGCTGGCCTCGGCCCACGATCTGGGCCTTTCGCTCGGCGCCGCGGTCAAGGCCGAGGGCGGCGACGCCATCGTCCTGTGAACGCCCGTTTCCAGGCCGGGCGCGGGAAATTGCTTCGCTGCGATCCAGGCCGCATTGTGCGCCGGCAAGCTTGAGCTTCGGACACCCCGGCCCGTCATGCCCCATCGCCGCCAGCGAATCTGGATCACCCGCGCCGAACCCGGCGCCGGCGTCACGGCCGAGCGGGTGCGCGCCCTGGGTCACGACGCGGTGGTCGCGCCGCTGCTTGAGGTCCAGACCCTGCCCGACGTGCGCATCGACCTCGACGGCGTCGCGGCCCTGGCTTTCACCAGCGCCAATGGCGTTCGCGCTTTTGCCGAGGCCACCGGGGCCCGCACGTTGAACGTCTTCGCCGTTGGCGCGGCCACGGCCAAGGCTGCACGGGCGGCAGGGTTCAAGTCGGTGCTGTCGGC
>JANPKX010000490.1:0-4775 GCA_031426235.1 Alphaproteobacteria bacterium
TGAGAAGGGCCGCCGCAATGGCGAAGGGAAGAGCACGCATCTGAGCCTCGAAGGTGACGTTTGAGACCGCCACCTAGGCTCAAGCTTGAATATTTCGTCAATTGTACCAAGGTCTTATGACCCCTCGCTTCAAGTCATATGACCCCATCCAAGTCACTCGACCTAACCCTCTGCCAGCGCCTCGATGTCCGCGGCCGAGCACCCGAATTCCACAAGCAGCGCCCGGGTATGCGCGCCGATCCCCGGGGCGATGCGTGGGGCGACCTTGACCTCGCCCGCGACCTGGAACGGACTGTCCACCGTGCGCAGCCAACTGTTCTCGATCTGCGGAAACAGGCCATTCGCCTCGATCTGGTCATCGGAAAGGTGGTCGTACACCGATCCGACGATGCCGAAGGTCACGTCGCCGGCGCTCAGGATCTGGGCCCAATGCTGGAATGGCTGTGTGGCGAAAAGTTCGTCAAACAGGCCCACAAGGATCGGTCCGTTGACGAGCCGCGCCTCCGGCGTCGAGAAGCGCGGATCCTCGAGCCACGCCGCGCGGTCCATCGCCTTGGCCAGCAAGGGCCAGTCGCGCGCCGGGTTGGTGGTGGAGATGATGAAGTGCCGATCGTCCGCGGCGCGATACATCTCGTTCAGCGCGCCGCGGCCGCCCCGCGCCGGGCGGGGCGTCAACTCGTAGCCGCAGAGCGCGGCCTGCACCTGGCAGCCGTTGGCCCACAGGCCGTTGGCCATCAGCGAGGTGGTGACCTCGGCGCCCTCGCCGGTGATCTGGCGCTTGTAGAGGGCGGTGACGATCGCGCCATACATCGCCATGGCGGTAGGATGATCGCCCATGCCCGGCATGGAGAGGGCCGGCTCCGCCTCGGAGTCGGAGCGCACCATGTCCATCAGGCCCGACCGCGCCCACCACGCGGTGGCGTCGAAGCCGGTCCGGTCGCGCTCGGGGCCATGCTCGCCGTAGGGCGACAGCGAGGCATAGATCAGCCGGTTGTTCAGGGGCATCAGGTCCTGGGCCCGCACGCCCAGCCGCTCGCGCGCGGGGAACGGCAGGTTGGTGATGAACACATCGGCCTTTTCCACCAGGGTGTGCAGAACGGCGCGCGCCTCGGGGCGGCGAAGGTCCAGCGCCAGGCTCTCCTTGTTGCGGGAACTCAGCGTCCAGAAGTAGTCGACGTCGTCTGGCGTGCCGCGCAGCCGAAAGAGATTGCGGTAGGAATCGCCGATCCCCGGCGGCTCGATCTTGATCACGCGCGCGCCAAAATCGCTCAGCACCGTGGCCGCCGCCGGCCCTGCAATGAAGCTGGCGCAATCGATCACCAGGAGGTCGCTGAACAGGCTGGTCGACATCACGCTTTCCCCAGATCCGCCGCCGTGCGCGGGCGCTACGACAGTCACGGCGATTGCCGGGGCGTCAGTCCAGGCCTTCCCGGCAACGCGCAGACGTCGATCCGCGCACCGCGTGGGGTTCGGGCTTGGCGCGCAAACCGCGATCCGCGTCCGGCTTAAGCGCCGCGATGAGCGACCCCAGAAATGCTATCTATCAGTGATCGGTGAAAGCGGACTAGGCTGCGGCATGTCCGAAGCTCCGGCCACCGTCCCGCCCCCGCAGGCCACCCATCCGCTGCTGATCGCCCCTGTGGCCCCGACCCTGGCCAAGCTGGCGGCGCCCAATCTGCTGGGGATGATGGCCACCACCGCCGTCTCGATCGCCGAGACCGCCTACATCGGCCGGCTGGGCGCCGAGGCTCTGGCGGCGGCGGCGCTCGTGCTGCCTCTGATCATGCTGATGGGGATGATGAGCGCCGGCGCCATGGGGGGCGGCGTTTCCTCCGCCATCAGCCGCGCCCTGGGCGCGGGCGACGTCGACCGGGCCTCGGCCCTGGCCCGCCACGCCACGGTCATCGGGCTTGGCATGGGCCTCGGCTTCACCTTTCTGCTGACCGTCTTCGGCGGCGCGGTGTTCCACCTCCTGGGCGGACGTGGCGAGACGCTGCGGTTGGCCGCCCTCTACGCCGGCATCGTCTTCGCGGCGGCCTCCGCACTGTGGATGGTCAACATCCTGGCCTCTGTGCTGCGCGGCTCAGGCAACATGATCGGGCCATCGACGATCATGATGGCCGGCGCCGCCCTGCAGGTGGTGGTCGGTGGGGCGCTCTGCTTTGGCTGGGGCCCCGCACCGCGCCTGGGGATCGCCGGTGTCGGCCTGGGCCAGGTGATCACGTCGGTCCTCAGCGTCATCCTGCTCTATCGGATGCTCCGCGCGCCGGCCGCCCGCGTGCGGCTGCAGGTGTTTGGCCCGCTCAGGCGGGAGCACTTCATGGACATCCTTAAAGTCGGCGGGCCCGCCCTGCTGTCGCCGATCCAGACGGTCGGGACCGTGCTCATCATCACCGCCATCGCGGCCCGGTTCGGCGTCGAGACCCTGGCGGGCTACGGCATCGCCTCGCGGCTGGAGTTTCTCCTGGTGCCCATCGCCTTCTCCGTTGGCGTCGCCTCGATCCCCATGGTCGGACTGGCGATCGGCGCGGGCGACGTGCCTCGGGCGCGCCGCGTGGCCTGGACGGCCGGCGCAATGGGCGCCGCGGGTCTGGGCGCCGTGGGCCTCGTGCTCAGCGTTGCGCCCGACCTATGGGTGACGATCTTCACCCGCGACGCAGGGGTTCGCACCGCGGCGGCGCTCTACCTGCATTTCGTGGGGCCGGTCTTCGCGTTCTTCGGTCTCAGCCTGACGCTCTACTTCGCCTCGCAAGGCGCGGGTCGCGTCCTGGGTCCTCTGCTGGCCGGCACCGCGCGAATGGCGGTGATTGCCGTCGGCGGCGGGTTCCTGGTCGCCAACGCCGCGCCATCCTGGAGCCTGTTTCTGTTGGTCGCCGCTGGCATGACCATCATGGGCCTCGCCACTGCTGCGTCTGTCGCCCTGACGCCTTGGGGACCCCAGACCCCGCGCGCCGCCACCCGCGGCCACACATAGCGTCTGGGTAGCGCCGAGCGTGTGCAGGCGGCTGGCTAAACGCTTGACCCCGCCCTGGTCCCAGGTTTATACAATGTATCAACACCGAGGGCTTTTCCCATGCGCACGCGCGTCAAGAAGTGGGGCAACAGCGCTTCAGTTCGCATCCCATCGAGTGTCTTTGCCGCCGTGGCATTCCACATCGATCAGGAGGTCGAGGTTCGCGAGGAATCGGGCCGGATCGTGATAGAGCCTGTCGTCATGGTGCCGGTTTACGACCTCTCAGCATTGCTTGAAGCAATGTCGCCAGACACCTTCCACGACCAGGTCGACTTCGGCGCGCCGGTGGGCCGCGAGGTGTGGTAGCGAGCCTGTACACTCCTGATGCGGGCGACATTGTCTGGCTACAGTTCGACCCCCAGGCGGGGCACGAACAGGCCGGCCACCGTCCCGCTCTGGTGCTCTCGCCAGCACGATACAACGCGCTGCGCGGAATGATGATCTGTTGCCCGATGACGTCACGGATCAAAGGCTATGCCTTCGAGGTTGTAGAAAGTCGCGACCCGCCGAGCGTCGTCCTTGCCGATCAAGTTAAGAGCCTCGACTGGCGAGCCCGCGGCGCCGAGCACAAGGGGAAGGTATCCGAAGCGGTGCTTGCCGAGACCCAAGCGAAGATCCGGGCCTTGATCGGACTTTAGCGGCGAGTAACTGAGTGCTGCGGCTGACCTCCCGCCGTGCACAACATTGACTTAGCCACTCCTCGCCGTATGGTCCGCGCGCGCAGCGACGTTCGCTTGTGCAGCCGCGGTCGCGCCGTTCCCGTTTGCCGGGTAGGCCGCCGCCAAATCGTTAGCCAATGACTGAATTTTCCGACCTGGGCCTTTCGCCCGCGACCCTCGCAGCCGTTGCCGCGACGGGCTATACCACTGCAACGCCAATTCAGGCTGAGGCCATTCCGATGGCGCTCCAGGGCCTGGACGTGCTGGGCATCGCCCAGACCGGCACCGGCAAGACCGCCGCCTTCACCCTCCCGATGATCGACCGCCTGGCCGCCGGGCGGTCCAAGGCGCGCATGCCGCGCGCCCTGGTCATCGCGCCCACCCGCGAATTGGCCGACCAGGTGTCGATGTCGTTCGAGAAGTACGCCAAGGACCAGAAGCTCTCCTGGGCCCTGCTGATCGGCGGCGTCTCGTTCAAGGACCAGGAACTCAAGCTGGACCGCGGCGTCGACGTGCTGAGCGCCACGCCGGGCCGCCTGCTCGACCACTTTGAACGCGGCAAGCTGCTGATGACCGGCGTTCAGATCATGGTGGTCGACGAAGCCGACCGCATGCTGGATATGGGGTTCATCCCCGACCTGGAGCGCATCTTCAAGCTAACCCCGGCCAAGAAGCAGACGCTGTTCTTCTCGGCGACCATGCCGCCGGAAATCACCCGGCTGACCACTCAGTTTCTGCGCGACCCGATCCGGATCGAAGCCTCGCGGCCGGCGACCACCGCCGACACGATCACCCAGAACCTGGTGCGCATCCCCACCGCCGACCCCAAGGCCAAGCGGACGGCCCTGCGCGAGCTGATCGCCCGGGCGGATGTGAAGAACGGCATCGTCTTCTGCAATCGCAAGTCGGAAGTCGATGTGGTCGCCAAGTCGCTGAAGACGCACGGCCTGGATGCCGCCCCGATCCACGGCGACCTGGATCAGTCGACCCGGATGAAAACTCTGGAAAGCTTCCGCAACGGGTCGCTGCGGCTGCTGTGCGCCTCGGATGTGGCGGCCCGCGGGCTCGACATTCCCGACGTAAGCCACGTATTCAACTACGAC
>JANPKX010000491.1:0-2963 GCA_031426235.1 Alphaproteobacteria bacterium
GGCGCTGGCGCCGGCCGTGAGCACGATGTCGCCGGTGACGGAACTTACCGAGGTGTTGGTCACCGAGACGTCGGCGGTCGCCGTAGCCAAGACCCCGGCAATACCGTTGAGGGCGGAGACGATGACGCTTCCGCCGGTGGCCGTAACGCTCGCCACGCCGCCGGCGGTCACTTCGCCGAGGGTCACGGACCCCGCGGCGGCGCTGATCGTCGCCCCTCCAGCGGCCAGGGCCGTCGTCGCGCTGAGGTCACCGCTGGACGCCGACAACACCAACTCGCCCGCGGCGTTGATCGACGCCGAAGTCGCGGACGTGAGGGTGTCGATCTGGATCAGAGCGTTCGACGCGCCCCGCAGGATCGACAGCGGGCTGGCGGCGTCGACGAAGTCCAGGTCGACCAGGGCGTCGCCGCGGGCGAAGACGAAGTTGCCGGCCGTCATCACGGCGCCGGGTGCGATCACGACGCCGCCCGGAGAATAGAACCAGATGTTGCCGCCGGTGGTGGCGCCGACCTTGCCGGCCACCTGGCCGCCGGCGTCGACCAAAATCGCGTTGGCGACCGGTTCAGCACGATGTCGGAGGCCTGGCCGAAATGGAAGGTCACGGCGTCTGCGGCGCTGACGTGGAAGCTAGCCCAGTTGATGACCGTGCGCGTCGCCTTCAGGTCGATATCGAGCGTGTTGGCGTCGGGCGCGGTGATGACCGGCTGGGCCCCGCCTGCGCTGATCTTGATGTCCGCGGCGACGGGAACGGCGGGAAGGCTCTGCCCGTGCGCCGAAAGCGCCAGGAACATCGTTGCGCCGCAGAGCGCCGAGCCGCTGAGCAAGCGGCTGAGCCGTGATCCCCGTGTCGCGATGGCCATCCCGGCAGGTCTGAACATCAGCCCCTCACCGCGCCACGAGGAGCTGGAACAACACCCGGTCCGCCGGCTTGTCCGGGGCGTTCGGGAACGGCTTGTCGAAGGGGCGCGCCCACTCCACCTGCGCCCGCACGCCGTAGGGTAGGCGCACCTCGATGCCCGCGCCGGCCGAGCGCAGCTTGCGGGTCTCCGAGCCCACGTCCAGGTTCTTGACATAGCTCGCGTCGGCGAAGGCGAAGGGAATGAGGGTCAGGCCCTTGATCAAGGGCGGCGGCCGCACCTGCAGCTTGGCCTCGGCGCTCGCGGCGCGGTCGCCGGACAGGACGGCCGGCTCGTACCCCCGGCCGATCGTCAGGTCCCCGACCGCCAGTTCTTCATAGGCCAGGGTGGGGCGGTTTGCGGATTGCGCCTGCGTCCTCAGGCCGAGATCGAACCAGCGATGGGTCAGGTGAGTCTCACCCTCGAACCGCACCAGCCAGGCGTCAGGCTGGCCTTGGGTGCGCGATATCCCAGGATCTCCGGCCTTGCTGCCGCCGAGCACTGAGAAGCCCTTGCGCGCCTCCAGTTCGCCATTTCCGGAGATCGCAAAATGGCGGCCCACGCCGCGCGCGAAATCGCCCTGCAGCCGGCTCCACACCACGCGGAGTTGGTCGTCGGCCAGCACGTCGCCGCCGGGAAACGACGTCTTCTGCGCGACGAAATCGATGCCTGCCGAGGCATAGACGCTGTAGCGACGCAGCCTGATCACCGGATAGCGGGCCTCGGCTGTTCCAACCAGGGACACCCCCTGCAATTTCAGGGGCGCCAGCAGGCCGCCGGGCCGCGACTGGCCGTAGGCGATGGAGACCCGACCTGTCAGGCCGCTCGCGCCGAAGCGCGCTTCCTCGATAACCTGGGCGATCCACTGCTCGTTCGGGGTGACGGTGCGATAACCGATCAGCGTGGTCCGCTCCCCGTACTTGGTGAAGCTGTTGAGATCGACGCGGCCGAGGACGCTCCATGGCCCGAGGCTGTCCGAGCCGGTGTTCTGCGCCGCCACCAGATAGTTCACAGGGTCTCGGGAGAGCTGCACCTCAAGGTCGATGGCGCCTTGTCCTTCCGCCGAAGGCCGGAGCGCGGCGGCGACGCGGACGCGCGGCACGT
Source organism: Alphaproteobacteria bacterium (assembly GCA_031426235.1). Taxonomy (GTDB): domain Bacteria; phylum Pseudomonadota; class Alphaproteobacteria; order Caulobacterales; family Caulobacteraceae; genus Phenylobacterium. The sequence goes on from JANPKX010000491.1 coordinate 2,001, forward strand.
CGTTGGCCAGCAGCAGGTAGCGCTGCGCGGTGTCGAGGTCGAAGGGTGTCATGCCCCTCAACCTGTCGAGGTAGGCCTCCACGCGATCCTGTCCAGGCCCGATGTCGCCCCTCACGCGGACGGCGACGATGCGGGCCTCCGTGACTTCGATGCGCAGGCGCCCGCCGGCGATCGTCTGCTCGGGAATCTCGACGCGCGCCAGACGCCCATTCCGAAACAGGATGAGCGCCAGCTGGTCGCGGATTTCGCAAATCCGGGCGACGGGGATGTCCGACCCGATCAGGCGGGCGTAGGCGCCTCGAGCGTCGTCTGCGGATATGGAGCTGCCGGCGATGTCGACGGCCTGCAGCCGGAACGAAAGGCTGGACGCAGCCAGCGGGCAGGGCGGGGCGACGGGCGGCGCGAAAAGATCCGAGTCTCGCGCTGCGGGCCGCACGTTGCGGCGGCTGTCAGGGTTGAGTTCCTGGCGCGAGGGCGAGATCGCGGCCGATGGCGGCGCCTGCGCGAAGGCCGCGCCGCTCGACGCCAACACGAAGGCGGAAAGCAGCGTCAAGCCGACGTATGCGACGCGCGTAATCACAACTTGCCTTCGCCCCGCCCAAGTCTTCGGCGGGTCGCCCCGCCTCAACTAGAGATCGAAAGCACACTAAGCTTGGCTTTGCGACTTGGATTCACGTCTGAGGTCGCGGAATTCGCACGCTGCGTGCGTAATTCCCCCATGACGCGAAGTGCAAAAGGGCTTCGGGGTCGGGTTGTCGATTTCTGCTGACCGCAGTCGACGGGCTCCGTCGACCGGACCTACGGGAAAGGTGCGCCGCGCGTCGGAGTTGAGCGCTCCCGCCGTCGGATATCGGAGCGCACAGATTGGCGCCGCAGAACTCGGGGATGCGGCGTGGCACCCCCGAGCACGGTCTTTCCACTTGATCGGCCGCCTCGGGTTCCGCATCGACGACCGCTCGTTGA
>JANPKX010000492.1:0-2168 GCA_031426235.1 Alphaproteobacteria bacterium
GCCGTGCTGTCGCTGACCGGCGTCTACATCTCGTTCCCACAGACCAGCCGCGCCGTGTTTGGCCTGCCGCCGCCGCCCGCCCGGGCCGCCAACGTCGCACGCTTCGCCCCGCCCATCGCCCCGCGCCTCAATCTGGAGCAAGCCCTCGCCATCGCCCGCGCGGCCGAGCCGGGCGCGTCGGTCGCCGAGGTCAACCTGCCCACCCAGTCACCACAGCCGGCGTGGCGCGTGAGCTTCCGGGCCGAGGGCGCGGCGCGGCCCAGGGTGGTCCAGGTGGTCGACGCGACGGGCGCCCTCAAGGCCGACAGTGCGCGCGGCGCAGACCCGGCGTCGCCCGACACCGTTTCCCCGCTCATGCGGCGCATCCACGACGGCGCCGGCATGGGCCTGATCTGGCAGATCGTGATCTTCACGGGCGGACTGGCCCCGCCCATGCTGGGCGTCACCGGGCTCCTCATGTGGCTCAGCCGCCGGGCGCGCCGCCGCGCGGTCGCGGCGTAGGCGGGACTCAGCTCCGCGCCGCCGCGGCCAAGGCAGGGAAGTCGCTGAACAGGCCGTCGATACCCGCCGCATAGAGCGCCCTGGCCAGCGCTGCCGCGTTGCCATGCCCCGAGGGACCGCCGCCGCCCTGGAGCGACTTGGGGAGGAAATAGTTCTCGGCCCGCAATGTCCACGGGTGGACCGCGAGGCCTGCTGCATGCGCCGCGTCCACGAGCCCCGTCGGGGTCCCCAGTACGCCGTCCGGCGCGGGGATCACCAGCGGCCACTCCGGCCCCAGCCCCTCGGCAAAGGCGGCGATCGCCTTGATCCCGGCGGAGGATTTCGCATCCACTGGCGCAGCGCCCTGGCCGACCAGCATCACCCGCCGCGCCCGCCCGCCCAGCTCAGCGAACGTCTTGAGGGGCGCGACCTCGAAGCATTGGACGAACACAGGCGCCGTTCGGCTGTTGAGGCCATTGGCCTTCAGCGCCGCCAGCAGGCGCGCCTCCAGCGGCAGGCCTATCCCGGCGAAATAGGCCGGGTGCTTCATCTCCGGATAGGTCCCGATGATGCGGCCCAACCGCCGGCTCTCGGCCTTCGCCAGGTCCGCGACCTCCTGGTAGGTCGGGATCGCCTCGCGGCCGTCGAAGGCGGCGCTGCCGGGCCGCAGTTGCGGCAGCCGCTCGCGGGCCCGCAAGGTCTTGAGCTCCGCAAGGGTGAAGTCCTCGGTGAACCAGCCTGAGATCGTCTGGCCGTCGATCACCTTGTCGGTTTTCCTTGCGGCGAACTGCGGCCGCGCGGCCACGTCCGTGGTTCCGCTGATCTCGTTCTCATGGCGCACCACGAGGTGGCCATCGCGCGTGGCGACCAGGTCGGGCTCGATGAAGTCCGCGCCCTCTTCGATCGCCAGGCGATATGCCATCAGGGTGTGTTCCGGGCGCTCCCCGCTGGCGCCGCGATGGGCGATCACGAGGGGCCGCTTCGGCGGCGCAGCGAACGCGGGAGACGCCGTGACGGCGAGACTGGCGGCGGTGAGCGTGCGGCGGGTGATCATGCCGCCGACCTTACCCCTATTTCGCGTCAGCCAAACGACGCAGCAGCAGGGGATGGACATCCAGGTTCCCGGCCAGGACCGAGCCGGACGCCAGCACGTCCTCGCCGCCGTCGGCATCGGTGACCTTGCCCCCCGCCTCGGTGACAAGGAGCATTCCGGCGGCCAGGTCCCAGGGCTTGGAATCCCGCCCCCAGAAGCCGTCTGCGCGTCCCGCCGCGACCCAGGCCAGGTCCAGGGCGGTGGAGCCGTAGCTGCGCACCCCCGCTACCCGCTGGCTGAGCTGGTGCAGTTCCTTGAGGAATTTGGCGTGCTGGCCGTGGCCCAGGAACGGCACGTCGGCGAAGATCACCGCCTCGTCCATTCGCGTGCGAGCGGCGACGCGCAGCCGGCGGTCGTTGACGAAGGCGCCCTTGCCCTTCTCGGCCCAGAACGTCTCGTTGGTCACCGGATTGTGGGTCAGGGCCGCGACGATCGCGCCCTCGCGCTGCAGGGCGATGTTGATCGCGAAGTGCGGGACGGCGTGCAGGAAGTTGGTGGTGCCGTCGAGCGGGTCGACGATCCAGCGGCTGTGCGGCGAGCGGCCGACCTCCTCGCCGCTCTCCTCGCTCAGGATCCCGTACTCGGGCCGGGCCCG
>JANPKX010000493.1:0-6880 GCA_031426235.1 Alphaproteobacteria bacterium
ATCCAGGACGAAGATTTCGACGCCCTCGAGGGTCATCGACTTCTCGCCCAGGTGGTCGAGCAGGCGGCCTGGGGTGGCGACCAGGATGTCGACGCCGGGCGCCATGGCGCGCATCTGGCCGCCATACTTCACGCCGCCGAAGATCACCGCAACGGTGACACCCATGTGCTTGCCGTAGGTCTTGAAGCTCTCACCGATCTGGGTGGCGAGTTCGCGGGTGGGGGCCAGAACGAGGCAGCGGGCGCTGCGGCGGACGGGCTGCTTCTTGGTCTCCATCAGGCGATGGAGGATCGGCAGGGCGAAGGCGGCGGTCTTGCCGGTGCCGGTCTGGGCGATGCCCAAGAGGTCGCGGCCGGTCATGACGCCTGGGATGGCTTGGGCCTGGATCGGGGTGGGGGTGGCGTAGCCCTGGTCGGCCAGCGCCTTGAGCAGCGGGGCGGCCAGACCGAGGTCGGTGAACTGAGTCAAAATTCGAGTCTTTCGCGTTGCGCCGAGCGCGCCCCAACGGAAGCTCCGAGGGCGCGGGACGCGGGTCTTTGGGGAAGCGCCCCGCGTGATGGGCGAATCAATGGGTCCTTGCGCTCGACAGGCTGAGCCTCTGTCTGAAGAGGCCCCACGCGGCTGGAACGCGGACAACGCCTGGATAAGGCGCAGCCGGCACATCGGGGTTTGCGGCGTTAATGTCAACCCATGAGGTCGGAATAGGCTTGGCCGTTGCGTTTTGGCCGCGCGGCTGGGATGCAGTGGGACCCGTCCTGCCGGGCGGCCGTCCACCGGAGGCAAGATGCGGTTCCTGGCCACACTGATCGTCGCGACCTGGGCGCTGGCGGGTGGCGTGCAGGCCGCCCCGTCGGCGCAGGATCGGGCTGCAATCAAGGCCTACGAGCAGACCCTGCCCGGACCGCTCGGCGGTCCGTCGGGCGCACAAGCCAGCACGCTTGAAGCCCGGATGGCTGCGCTGAAGATTCCCGGGGTCAGCATCGCCTTCATCGAGGATGGACGGGTGAAATGGGTCCGGGCCTACGGCGAGGCCGACGTTGCGGCGGGGCGGCGCGCCACGCCCGCGACGCTGTTCCAGGCCGCGTCCATGAGCAAGATGGTGGCCGCGGCGGCGGCGCTGCGGCTGGTCGAGCAGGGACGCCTGGACCTCGATGCGGACGTCAACACGCAGCTCAAGGCGTGGCAGGTTCCCTCCAGCGGGCTCACGGAAACTAGAAAGGTCACCCTGCGCCGCCTCCTCAGCCACACGGCCGGACTAACCGTGGGCGGCTTTCCAGGATACGTGGCCGGCAAGCCCGTTCCGACTCTCGTTCAGATCCTCGATGGACAGTCGCCAGCCAACACCCCCGCGGTGCGCTCGTTCGAAGCCCCCGGCGCCGGATTTGCCTATTCGGGCGGTGGCTACACGGTTGCCCAGTTGATGATGATCGAGGCGGCGGGGGGCGAGCCCTATCCGACGCTCCTTGATCGCCTCGTCCTGCGGCCCGCCGGAATGACCCGCGCGACGTTTGCGCAGCCGCTGCCCGTCCGTCTGGAGCGGACATCGGCCGCCGGCCACGATGGCAAGGGCGTGGTGATCCCCGGCGCCCGCAACACCTTCCCCGAGTATGCCGCCGCCAGCCTGTGGACCACCCCGTCCGACTACGGCCGGTTCATGATCGCGCTGCAGAACTCGTACGCCGGGCTGCGGCCGGCGCTGCTGAGCCAACCGACCGCCCGCACGATGATGACCCGCGTGGCGGGCGACTACGGCCTGGGTGTCGTGACCGGTCGGCGCGGTGAGCGTCCGACCTTCGAACACGGCGGCGGCAACCGAGGCTTCCAGTGCTATGCGTTCGGCTTCCTGGATGGCTCGCGGCAGGGCGCCGTGATCATGACCAACAGCGACGTCGGCGGGGTGCTTGCAGCCGCAATCCTCCGCAGTCTGGGCGAGTCCTACGGCTGGGGCGAAGCCGCGCCGCCTTCCGAGCCCTTCCGCAGGGCGCCATACTTCCCAGCAGCGAAATGACTAAACCCCTCCTCCTCGTGGCCGCCGCGGCCCTGGTCGACGCCGATGGGCGGGTGTTGCTGTGCCAGAGGCCGGAGGGAAAGGCGTTGGCCGGGCTGTGGGAGTTTCCCGGCGGCAAGGTCGAGGCGGGCGAGACGCCGGAGGCCTGCCTGATCCGCGAGCTGGATGAGGAACTGGGGATCACGGTGACGAAGAGCTGTCTGGCGCCGTTCGTCTTCGCCAGCCACGAATACGAGGCCTTTCACTTGCTGATGCCGATGTTCCTGATCCGGCGCTGGGAGGGCGTGCCCCGCGCCCGCGAGCACAAGGCCTTGGCCTGGGTGCGGCCCAACGCCATGGACGCCTACCCCATGCCGCCGGCCGATCCGCCGCTGGTGGCCTGGCTGCGGGATCTCATCTGAGGGTCAGTCGGCCGCCCAACCCGTCAGGGTGAGGATCTCGAAGGTGGCGTTCAGACGGCCGTCCTCGGCCAGGAAACGCTCGGCGTAGAGCTCGGCCGTGCGCGCTAGAAGCCGACGGCTCAGGGGCTTGGGGTGGCGGTCGGCGAGCGCGGCGGTCTCGCCCATCTGGCGCAGGTCCGAGAGCAGCTTCAGAAGGTGCGGATAGGTGACGGTAACGCTGTCGACGTCGCAGACCGGTTCGCGGAAGCCGGCGCGCTGGAGCAGGCCCGCGGCGTCCTGAGCGTCGGCGAAGGGCGAGACCCGGCTGCCGGCGCCGCCCAGGATCTCGCTCTCGGCGCTGACCAGGGACTGGCGCAGCTCCGTCAGCGTGGTTCCGCCCAGGAAGGCGGCGATGAACAGCCCCCCCGGCTTCAGGGCGCGCCGCGCCTGGATGAGAGCGCCGACCACATCATTGGTCCAGTGCAGGCCGGTCGTCGAGACGATCAGGTCCAGGCTGCCGGGCGCGAAGGGCAACCGTTCGGGGTCGCCCGCGACGCGCAGGCCCGGCCGCCTCGCCAACATGGCCGGCGAGAGGTCGAGTTCGATCAGGGTCTCCACCCGGCCCGGCGCCTCCGCGGCCAGGGCGTCGCGAAGGGCGCCCCGCCGGGCCGACAGATCGAGCGCCAGGGGGAAGGTGCGCAGGATGGGGGCCAGTCGCTCGGCGATGTCCGCTGCCGCGCGGCGCTGCAGAAAGTCGGCCTCGCCATAGTTGCGCGCCGCCCGATCCAGGCGCTTGGTATGCAGCGAACGGTCTAACAGCCGGGGCGGCCGAGATGGGGGAGGGCTGGGCATTGGGCGGGGAAGATGGCGATTTTGCCGCCAGTTGGAAGCCGAAAGCGCAGGCGGCCTGGCGCGGGGCGCTGGATCTGGTGTTTCCGCCCCAGGCGCTGGACGGCGGACCCCGCCCCCTGGCTGGCGGATTTTCGGCCGAGGCCTGGATCCGCATCCGCTTCCTGGATGGGCCGGTCTGCGACGGGTGCGGGACGCCTTTTGAATTCGATCCCGGGGCTCGATGTGCGGCCTGCCTGGCCAAGCCGCGAACCTTCGACGCCGCGCGCGCCGCCTGCCTCTATGACGAGACGTCGCGCGAGCCGATCCTGCAGCTGAAGCACGCTGACCGGCTGGACCTCGCGCCCCTGTTCGCCCGCTGGCTGTCGCGCACGGCGCGCGGGCTGATCGAGGAGGCCGACGCCATCGCCCCCGTACCGCTGCACCCGCTGCGCCTTCTGCGGCGGCGCTACAACCAGGCCGCCGAGGTCGCCCGGCCGCTGGCCGCCATGACGGGCACGCCCTACCTGCCTGATGCGCTGGTGCGGCGCCGGATGACCGCGACCCAGGGCGGGAAGTCAGGATCGGGGCGCAAGCGCAACGTCGCGGGCGCGTTCGAGGTGCCGGCCTCACGGGCCAGCCAGGTCGTGGGCTTAAGGGTGCTGCTGATCGACGATGTGCTGACCACAGGCGCGACCGCGGAGGGCTGCGCGAGGGCGCTCAAGGCGGCTGGCGCGGCGCGTGTGGACCTGGCGGTGGTGGCCAGGGTTCAAACGGCCGCCGGACTCACCATATGATAGTCCCACAGATTGTGTTGCGGTAGGGAGCCATGAGCGACGTCACCATCTATACCAAGCCCTACTGCCCCTTCTGCATGCGGGCGCTGGACCTGCTCGAAAAGAAGGGCGTCGCCTTTACCGAGATCGAGGCTGCCTTCGATCCCGACAAGCGCCAGGAGATGATCCAGCGCTCGGGCCGCGCGACGTTTCCGCAGATCTTCATTGCGGGCCAGCACATCGGCGGCTGCGACGACATGATGGCCCTGGAGCGCGAGGGAAAGCTGGACGGCCTGCTGGCGGCCTGACCGGCATGCCTTGACCGTGGCGTCCGCTGCGTGCTGTTGGCCGCATCCATGATCCGCTACGCGCTCCTCTGCGAACACGACCATGCCTTCGAGGGCTGGTTCGGCTCGTCGGGCGACTACGACGATCAGCAGTCGCGCGGGCTGTTGGATTGCCCGGTCTGCGCCTCGAAGGCCGTGCGCAAGCAGATCATGGCGCCCGCTGTGGCGGGGACGAAGCGCCGTGATAACGCCGCGGCGCCGGCTCAGATGCAGGCCATGATGTTGGAGGCCGCCGGCCGAATCCGCGCCCATGTGGAAGAGAACTTCGACCACGTCGGCGACACCTTCGCCCGCGAGGCGCGCGCCATCCACGAGGGCAAGTCCGAGGCGCGCGGGATCTATGGCGAAGCGACGCCGACCGAGGTCCGCGCCCTGGTCGAGGACGGCGTGCCTGTCGCCGCCCTTCCGCCCGAACCGCCGAAGAAGACGGAGCTTAACTGAACGGCTTGCGGGCTGAGCGCCGCCACGGCAATCTGGAATTGCGTGAGCGGGGCGGCGACGATGAAACAGTTACGTTGGCTGCTTGGGCCAGTGATGGCGGTCATGTTCGGCATGACGGCGGCTGCCGCGCCGCTGGAGGCCTATGGTCGCCTTCCGTCGATCGAGGCGGCTGTGGTCTCGCCCGACGGGACGTCTTTGGCCGTGGTGGTCTCCGACGGGGCCAAGCGCACCATCGTGGTGCAGGACATCGCCAGCGGGACGACGAAGCTGCGCGGGTTTGTCGGCGACCAGAAGGTGCGAGGCCTGCAATGGGCCGGCAACGCGCATCTGGCCCTGACGACGACCTCCACCGAGAACGCGTTGTTTCTGCAGAGCGGCTTCCGCGAATGGGCGTTCGGCAACGTGATCGACGTGGCCGGCAAGAAGATTAAGCCGATGATGCCGCCGGGACCCGCCAGCATGCAGGTCATCTTCGGTCCTCCGGCTGTGCGCGTCATCGGCGGTCGGCCCATGATCTTCGTGCAAGGGATCGCGCTTGAAGGCGATCGCGGCGCGCTGTCGGTCTTCCGGATCGATCCCCAGTCCGGGGTGAACCGCATGATCCGCCGAGGGGCGGCGGAAACGCAGAGCTGGCTGATCGGCCCCGATGGCGAACCGACGGCTCAAGAGCTCTACAACGGCGGGTCCGGCGAATGGACGCTGAGGGTGCGGACGGCGGAGGGCTGGCGGGACCTTGCGACCAAGACCGCGATGATCGAGCGGCCCTATCTGATCGGCATGGGCCGCGACGCCTCTAGCGTGCTGTATGGCGACAAGGATGAGGGTGGCCGCTGGATCTGGAAAGAGGCGCCGCTGGATGGCGGCCCGGTCCGCGAGTTGCCCGCCGCGGAAGACGAGGACGCGACCATCCGCGCCGTCGATGGCCGGCTGATCGGGCAGTACAGCCTGGTCGGCGACGAGGCCCGCTACACCCTTTACGACCCCGCCGACGCGCGCGCCTGGGCCGCCATCGCCGAGGGCTTCGGCGCTGCGCGGCTGGGCTTGGCGTCTTGGTCGCAGGACCGGCGCAAGATGGTGGTGCTGGTCGACCAGCCGGCCGAGCCGCCCGCCTTCGCCCTGATCGACATGACGACGCGCGAAGCGATCCGGATCGGAGACCAGTACGCGGGCCTGACCGCCGCAGATATCGGCGCCAAGACCGCGCTCCGCTTCAAGGCCGCCGATGGCACCGCGCTCAGCGGCTACCTGACCTTGCCGCCCGGACGCAAGGCCGGGAATCTGCCCCTCATCGTGCTCCCGCACGGCGGGCCCGCGGCGCGCGACAGGCCAGGGTTCGACTGGTGGGCGCAGGGGATGGCGTCGCGCGGCTATGCGGTGTTGCAGGTCAACTACCGCGGCTCCGCGGGCCTGGGACGGGCTTTCACCGAGGCGGGTTACGGCCAGTGGGGCCGCAAGATGCAGACCGACCTGTCGGACGGCGTGCGCCATCTGGCGACGCAAGGGGCGATCGATCCCAAACGGGTCTGTATCGTCGGCGGCAGCTATGGCGGCTACGCGGCCCTGGCGGGCGCGACGATCGACCGCGAGCCCTATCGCTGCGCGGTCTCGCTGGCCGGCATTTCCGACCTGCGCCGCATGGTCGGCGGCGAAACGGGTCCAGAGCGCCGCTACTGGAAGCGGTTCATGGGCGCGGACGGCGCAAGCGACCCGATCCTGGCCGAAATCTCGCCGATCACCCATGTCGACAAGGTGACGATCCCGCTGCTGCTCATCCATGGCAAGGACGACACCGTCGTGCCGCTGGAACAGAGCCAGATCATGGCCGAGGCCATGCGCAAGGCGGGCAAGCCCGTTGAGCTGCTGGTCATGACGGGCGAGGATCACTGGCTCTCACGTGGCGAGACTCGGCAGCAGATGCTGAAGGCGACCATGGCCTTCATCGAGAAGCACAACCCGCCGAACTGAGCGCGGCGGGTCCCTTCTCTGGCCGGTCCCTTCTCTACAGCCGCCCCATGCGGCCGCCGTCGATCACCACATCCTCGCCGGTGATGAAGGACGCAGCGTCCGAGAGCAGGAATCGGACGAGGGCGGCCACCTCTT
>JANPKX010000494.1:0-5411 GCA_031426235.1 Alphaproteobacteria bacterium
GTCGCCATCCTCGACGCAGACAAGGAGGGCTTCCTGCGCTCGGAGACCTCGCTCGTGCAGACGATCGGGCGCGCGGCGCGCAACGTCGACGGCCGCGTCATCCTCTACGCCGACAGCGTCACCGGCTCGATGGAACGCACCATGGCCGAGACCTCGCGGCGGCGCGAGAAGCAGGAGGCCTACAACCTCAAACACGGCATCACCCCGGCCAGCATCAAGTCGTCGATCAAGGACATCCTCGCCAGCCCGTACGAGAAGGACAGGGTCACCGTGCCCGTCGGCGTCGCCGAGGACGGCAAACCCTTCGTGGGCGACAACTTCAAGACCACGCTCAGGGACCTGGAAGGGCGCATGCGCGAGGCCGCCTCCAACCTGGAGTTCGAGACCGCCGCCCGCCTCCGCGACGAGATCAAGCGCCTGAAGATGCTCGACCTCGAATTCGCCAACGAGATGCTCACCGGCGACGGCCAGACCGCGGACAAGGGCGTGGTCAAGCGCGCGAAGGCCGAAGCCAAGGCCGAGTCCGCCGAGCGCTTCCGAAAGGCGCGGCTGGGGAAGCGGTAGGCTCGCGATTTCTCCTGGAAGGGGGAAGGGCGGGATCCAAGCGGCGCCCGCGGCCCTCCAAACCGCCTGATTTGAACCGCAGAGATCCGCAGAGGGCTCAGCGTGCGTTCTCCACGCTCCTCCGCGCTCTCTGCGGTTTCATCCTTCGACACCATGAACTCCCGCCGACGCGGGAGCGAGCGGATGGAAACGTGCGACCGCCCGTCCGCCCCGCTACTCGAACACCTCGCCCAGCCGCGTCTGCGGGTCGCCGGCGCGGCGGCGGTACATCACGGCGTCGAGGGATGCGGTGATGGCGGCGTAGGTCAGCACCAGGGCTTCCTGGACGATCATCACCGGCAGGCTCGGCGCAACGCCCTGCGCCGCACCCGTCGCGCCGGCGACCAGCAGCACCAACAGGGTGGTCGGCAGGCTGAGGATGATCGAGGCGCCGATATAGGTCAGCACCTGTCCCCGCATCCGCGTCCACGACACCGCCGGCGTCATCCCCGGATCGCCCGCCAGCCAGCTGATCGGCAGCAGCATCAGGCGGATGAAGACGATGATCCCGCCGATCATTCCGACCGCCACGATCACGAACCGCAGCGCGAGCCCCTCCGTGCCGCTGGCCGCGGCGCCGAAGCTGAGCGCGGCCATCACCGAGGAATAGAGGCTGACCCCGGCCGTGAAGGCCACGAAGCCCAGGAACCCGCGCCCGGGCCGCACCAGCGGCTGGCCTGTCAGCAGGCTGTGCAGCACCAGGCCCACGCCGGCCGAGACCGCCAGGGCTCCGATCACCTCATAGGCGATGTAGCCAGGCTTCAGGCTGACCTCGTCGACCACGATGCCCAGCCGGCCGGCGACGAACCGCAGCGAGACGTTGAACGCCAGCAGGGCGGCCAGGGCGATCCAGACCTCTCGCGGGGCCGAGGTCAGGGTGCGCAGCGCCGCGCCGGGCAGGCCGCCATCGCGGGGATTGTGAGGCGGCGTGTAGGTCAAGTCGCAGTCTCTCCGATTTCGGACGCGGTTCGGCCGCACCCTGCCCTGAACCGGCGCCGGGGCGCCAGACCGGGCGGTCCGCCTTAACCCTACCCGGCCCGTTCATGGATAATCTTTACCAGACACCGTGTCGCCGGCGCCCCAGTCGGCACATGAACAGCCTTAACTGGCGCCGTTCATGCGGCCGACAGGCAACCTGTGCTGTCCTTGTACGTAATGGATAGGCAGCCTCCTGGCAGGCTTTGAAGGACGTAACCGCATGTCACCCTCCCTGAGCGTGGTCGCCGACAACGACCTGAAGACCAACTATCCGCAGACCGAAACCGTCGCCCAGCGTGTGCGCCGGCTGCAGGCCGAGGCCCGTCAACTGGCCAAGGACCACGTCGCCAGCCTCTCGCACGCCATGCTCGACCTGGAGCGGGTCGCGGCCGAGATCGCGGAGGGCGGCGACGCCTACGCGCCCGGCATCCGCGACATCGCCCGCCGGCTGGCCGAGGACCTCGACAGCCGCGCGCAGACGCTGGAAGCCATCTCCGCCCGCACCTGAGGCCAAACCTACCGGTACATCCCCTCGCGCAGGTTCAGCCCGTGCTCGAGCCAGGCCTTGAGCGCGCAGATGACGAAGGTCCATCCCTGGCAGTTGCCGTACGAGGCCTTGAGCCCCGTCGGCGTCTGCCGCCAGCCTTCCTCGGAGATCGTCACGAGGGTGCGTCCGTCGTCCAGCGCCTCGAAGGTCATGGTCACGCGGGTGCGATAGCCGGCGTCGGCCGTCACCGCGGCCTCGCCGTCGGACGGCGCACCTTCGTTGGCGGCCCATGCCAGGACGATGCGGGCATCCCTCACCACCTCGATGACCTCGACCGGGAATGCGCCCGGATAGTCTTGGAAGTCCCAGGTGACCGTGGCCCCCGTTTCCAGCCGCCCCTGCGCCCCGCCCGTCGTGAAGTAGCGCGATAGCTGATCGGGGTCGGCCACCGCCTCGAACACCTCCGACACCGGCCGGGCGATCCGCCCCGACACGCTGAATTTCAGCTCCATCGCCATCTCCTTGCGCTCGGCGAGACATGTTATAGTCTTATAACATGTCAGACAAGCCTGAGGACGATTCGGTGTTCAAGGCCCTGGCCTCACCGGTGCGCCGTGCGCTGCTCGACGCCCTGAAGGACCACCCCCGCACCACCGGCGACCTCTGCGCCCGCCTGGCCCCCCTCGACCGCTGCACCGTGATGCAGCACCTGGGCGTGCTCCAGGCTGCCGGCCTCGTGGTCGCCCGCCGCCAGGGCCGCGAACGCTGGAACCACCTCAACGCCCTCCCCATCCGCCGCATCCACGACCGCTGGATCGGCGCCTACGCCGCGGGCGCGGTGGAGAGGCTGGAGCGGCTCAGGGCGGATGTGGAGGGGTGAGCGGGGGTGCCTGAACTGGCGCGATGCGGCTGGGCTCCGGGCTTTATCGCGCGGCGCCTCAGGCCAGTTCGAGGGTGGCAGCCTGGGGCTTGTGGTCGTAGAGGGCGGCGTTGGGGTCGGCCATGGCGGTAACGTCGCCTGCGAAGGCTAGGTATTCCGCCGCGAAGGCCGGAGGCAGCACTTCCACAAGCCAGGCGTTCTCGATCCAGACTTCGACGACATGGAAGTGACCGCCGCGGTCGCACGTGAAGCAGTCCCAACCCCGGGCCTCGGCCATTCGCACTACCTCGGCCGCGTCGTGCGCGACACTGAGGGCGAAGTGCGTAGGGCTGCGCTCAACCGGTTCCGGCGCGCGCCGGGCGAAGATCGCGCCCTCGCCGCCGTTCTGCGCCATCACGCTGCCGGCAGGGTAGACCTCGACGGCCGTGCCCATCCCGTCCGGCGCGAAGGCCATATAGCTGCCGGGGTTGGGCGGAAAGTCGATGGCGATGCCGCCCATCAGTTCAGCGAAGACCTGGGCGACGGCCTGCGGATCGCGCGCGGCGACCGAGAGGTGGTGGATCATGGGCTTATCCTCGTGATGCGTGTGGGGGCGACGGGGGGCCGCCACCCGATGGCCGCGGGGTCTACCGGCGCCCAGCCCTCGGGAAAATCGGCGATATCACCGATATGCGCTGCGATATTGCAGACTGAGCCGTGGCGGAGCAGACCGTGATGCAACACTTGGGCGTCATGCACGCCGCCGGTCTCGTGGTCGCCGGGCGCAAGGGCCGCGAACGCTGGAACCATCTCAACGCCATCCCCATCCCTCACATCCACGCCCGCTGGATCGGCGCTTATGCGGCGGGGGCGGTGGAGACGCTTGAGCGGCGGCGGGCGGATGCGGGGGGTGAGCGAAGGCGGCTATCGCGGCCCGATGCGGCGGCCGATCCGAGCACCGCCGACCGAGCGGATCCATCCAAATCAACTAGAGATCAGCCAAGCTGCTCCAACGCATCGGCTTTGTTAGGAACATCGCGAACAACGTCCTACCCCACCAACCCGCGAAACTCCGCACTCCGCCGCAGCCACGTCGCCGCATAGCCGCAGATGGGCGTGATCTTCAGGCCCTTCGCCTCAGCCTCCCGCGCCACCGCCGTCATCAACCGGCCCGACGCGCCCGTGCCGCGTAGGGCGGGCGGGCTGTAAACGTAGTCGATGTAGAGCCGGCCGGGCTCGCGGCGGTAGTCGGCGTAGGTGGTCTGGCCATCCTCGTCGCGCTCATAGCGCTGGCCCGTGTCGCGCAGCTCGCCAGTGTCGGCCATTGATCGCTCTCCTGTGCAGGCTAGGGTGCAGACTGGGGAACGCGAACCTGGGGATCAAGATGCGACACGTCCTGTTGTTGACCGCGAGCCTGCTGGCCCTGGGGGCCTGTCAGAAGAAATCCGAGACCGCCGCCCAGACCGGCGAGGCCGCGCCGGCGGCCAGCGCAGCGCCTGCCGCCGCGTCGTCCGCCTCGGCCCCGCTCGCCGCGCCCCGGCGAAAGGCGGGCCTGTGGAAGCAGACGGTCTCCTCGGAGGGGTCGACCCAGACCATGACCCTGTGCCTCGACGACGCGACCGAGGCCAAGATGACCGTGTGGGGCGGCCAAATCACCCGCAACGCCTGCCCCAAGAATGACATCCGGCCCACCGCGGGCGGCTGGTCGTTCGAGAGCGAGTGCGACATGGGCGGCGGCGGCAAGGTCGCCACCAAGGGTACGGCCACCGGCGACTTCGCCTCGAGCTATGTGGTCAAGGCAACGTCGGTGACCACCGGCTCGTCCATCCCCTCGGCCAACGGCACGGCTGACATGGAGATGACCGGAACGTGGGCGGGCGCATGCCCCGCCGGCATGAAGCCCGGCGACATGACCTTGCCCGGCGGCATGAAGATGAACCTCAACACCATCGCGGCGATGAAGAAATAGCGGCGGCGCTTGTCGGCGGACGCCGAGGCGCTACGTCCTTCGGTCAGTAACGGAGGACCCCATGGCCGAGCCGGTCGACATCGCCCCCAATCACGACAACGAACTGGTCGTCGCGCGCCTGATGGACGCCACGCCCGAGCAGCTGTTCCGCGCCTGGACCACGCCCGAGACCTATCCCGACTGGTTCTGCCCCAAGCCCTGGCGGGCCGAGGTCGTAAAGATGGACCTGCGCCCCGGCGGCGCCTGCGAGACCACCATGTACGGACCGAGCGGCGAGGTCGCGCCCAACCGCGGCGTCTATCTGGAGGTCGTGCCCGACCGCAAGCTGGTCTTCACCGACGCCTTCACCGAGGGCTGGATCCCGGCCGCGGACTCGATGATGACGGCGACCATCACCTTTGAGCCGCAGCCGGACGGCCGCACCCTCTACGTCGCCCGCTGTATGCACCCGACGCCGGAGAAGAAGGCCCAGCACGAGCAGATGGGCTTCCACGACGGCTGGGGCGTCTGCGCCG
>JANPKX010000495.1:0-4570 GCA_031426235.1 Alphaproteobacteria bacterium
CGTCAGCGCGCAGACCGCCACGCCGCCGGGCGGGCGGGCGGCGGCGATCGCGTCCTCGGCCTTTGCGGCCTGGACCAGGGGCGGGGCCGCGCCAAAGCGGTGGCGCGCCAATTCGACTGCGCGACCCGGATCCTTGCCGCCCCAGACCGCCAGGTGGAAAGGACCCTGGCTGGCCAGGCTGTCGCCGATCAGCTCGCGCCAGACCCGCACGATGAGGCTGGGGCTCGCCGCCGCCCGGTTCGAGGCGATCAGGCGGCGCAGAATCGCCGCCTCGCGCGCCGGGCGCAGGCCGAACTTTCCACCATCGCCGGCGGCGGCCTTGGCGCTCGCCACCACCCGCGCCAGCGCGGCGCGCTCGTCCACCAGGCGCAGCAGCTCGGTATCGAGGACATCAATGCGCGCGCGCACCGCATCCAGCGACATCGCGACCGGCTTGGCCTTAGACATGAAACCCCCCAAAAACCGGAGATCGCGACCTAAGTCATTGCGCGGGCAGGCGCAATACTTCGCCCTCACGCAAGAAAGTTGCGACGGTAACGGTCCCTAGGCCGCCCGCTCGGCGGCCTCGCCGCCGCCGAGGGCCTGCTGTAGAGCTGCGAGCAGATGTTCGGGCTTCATCGGCTTCTCGACCACCCCGTTCATACCGGCGGCGATATAGCCTGCGGCGTCCTCAGGGTCGGCGTTGGCGGTCAGGGCGATGATCGGCACCCGGCCCACGCGCCCGGGCAAGGCGCGGATGGCCTGCGTGGCGGCCACGCCATCCATCCGGGGCATGCGGATGTCCATCAGGATTAGGTCAAAGCGGCCGCTTTGGGCCGCTTCCAGCGCCTCGACGCCGTCGTCCGCCGACTCGCTGGTGCAGTCGAACATCTCGACCAGGGACTGGGCGACCATTCGGTTGGTGGCGTTGTCGTCCACGACGAGGATGTGAGCGGCGCGGCCGGTCTCCTCGGCCGGCGCCGGGTCCGCCTCGACGGCGCTCTCCAGGCGGATCTCGAAGACCGTGGTGTCGGAGGCGCCGGCGTTGGCCTCACGGCGAAGGACGCCGCCCATGCCCTCCAGCAGTTTATGGGCGAGCATGGCGCCCAGGGCGACCTCGAGGCCAATCCGATCGCCCAGGCTGCGGATGCGGCTCTCGGCGTCGCGGGTCTCCCACGCGCTGTCGCGCGGCCCGCGCACTCGGCCCTCCAGGCGGATCGCGCCGCCGTCCTCAAATGCATGCAGGCTGGCTTCCACCGCGCCGCGCGCCTGCAAGCCGACAGCTTCCCCGATCAGGCCGTCGAAGATTTCAAGCAGGCGTTGGCGGTCGGCCAATGCGCGCGCCTCGGGATCGCCGTCATACGACACCAGCAGCATGATGCCGGCGTCCTCGGCGCGCGGAAGCCAGCGATCCTGGACTTCATCCATAAGTTCGCGCAGGCGCATGGGCGCCTTTGTGAGCGTCAGCCCGTGGGTGTTGATGGTCCTGATATCCCGGGCCGCCCCCAGCAGGCGCGCCACGCCCTCTGCCGCCTCGTTGACGCTGGCCAGACAGGTCTCGCCGTCCGCCGTCAGCCGCTGTCGCGAAAGCTGGGCGGTCAGGGCGACGATCCCGTCCATCTGCTGACAGATGTCGGCGGTGACGCGTTCGAAGAAGAAGTCGGAAAGCGACATGGACCGCCGGTCAGCCAGAACTCACCCGCGCACCATGCCCCGCGACCGCTTGCCTATAGGTTAAGCGCAGGGCGTGTGGCGCGAGGAAATGCACGGCTACCCAGTGTTGAGAAGGCGGAGAGACCAGACCCTCCGCCTCCTTAAAACCTTAGAAGCGGTACTGCAGTTCGACCCCGTAGGTGCGGGGCTGGATCAGGCCGCGGACGATAGCCGTCCGCGTCTGCACGATCGTGCCGACACCCGGGTTGGGGCTGTCGAAGATCGCGGTGGGGGTGGTGGAGCCGTTGGACGTGAAGCCCTTCTGGTCGAACGCGTTCTTGACGAAGCCGATCACCGTGAAGCGATCGTCGGCGTCTTTCCACAGGGCGCGGAAATCGGTGTTGTCGTAGGCCTTGACCTTGTTCGCATCGCTCTTGAACGGCTGGTAGAAGGTCTCGTCGGTCCAGACATAGGTCGCCGACAGGATCAGCGAGCCCGGATCGAATTTGAAGGTGTAGTTGCCGTTGAGCGCCACCTTGTGCTCGGGCGACTGGTAAATCCGCGAGCCCTCCAGGGTCTGGAACACCAGGCGCGTGCCATTCGAGGTGACCGAGCCGCCCGACGGGGTGGCGCGGCGGTCCAGGGCGCCCGGATCCGCCGGGTCGTAGAAGCAGCAGCCCTTGGTGATCTCGGTGTGCAGGTAGCCGTAGCTGGCCGACAGGTCGAGGTGCTGGATCGGACGCCAGAGCGCCTCGAGCTCGACGCCATAGGCCTCAGCATCGACGTTGACGAAGTTGTTGGCCGCCGCCGTTCCGGCCGCGTTCAGCTGTGACAGGTTGAGCTGCAGGTCCTTGTAGTCGTTGTAGAACGCCGCGCCGTTGATCTGGAACCGACCGCCGAAGGTCTTCTTCAGGCCGACTTCGAAGGCGTCGACCTGTTCCTGCTTGGCCTGGGGCTGGGCCGAGAGCGTGCCCAGGAGGAAGCCGCCCGACTTGTAGCCGCGGCTGTACTTGGCATAGCCGAGGGTATCGCGGTCCGGCGTCCAATCCAGATTGAGCGTGCCGGTCACGGCGTCCCAGCTGTCCTTGAGCGACCGGAAGTTCTGAACGCCCGGCAGGGACGGATTGATGTCGGTCGACACGTCCAGCGCGACCGTGCCGGCGCCCACCGCGGGCGACAGGAAGATCAGGCGTTGGCTTTCCGTGCCCGACTTCTTGTCCTTGGTATAGCGCAGGCCGCCGGTCAGGGCGAACTGGTCGCTGAACTCATAGGTCGCCTGGCCGAACGCTGCATAGGCCTTCGACGTCAAGGTCGCCTGGGTGTCGGCGTAGTTGCGCAGCGGGTTGGGGGCCGCCGGGCCAGTGGCCGTGGCGTTCAGCGGGTTGGCCAGTTGGACCTGGTTGGGGTTGGCCAGCTGGATCCGCTGACGATACTCCTCGCGGTACTGGTAGACGCCGACGATCCAGCGGAACGGCCCGTCCGCCTTCGAGGTCAGATTGATCTCGTTGGAGAAGTAGCGCTTGTGCTCGTTGAAGTCGGTGGTCTGGGTCGGGAAGTAGGGAACCGCCATGCCGGGGATCGCAATCGGACCGGTGCGGCTGGTGCCGTCGTTATCGCCGCCCGTCTGGTAATTGTACTGCTGCAGGCCGCCGATGTACTTGATATCTGCGAAGCCCAGATCGTAGTTCACCGTCGTGGTGAGCACGTGGTTGCCGCGCAGCTGGCCGTAGCCATCGGTGTTGGTGTTCTGCACGTAGGCGTCGTTGACGCCCGGGTTGGGGGTCGCATAGCCGAACTGCGGGTTGGGCTGCAGCGAGCCGATCAGACCGAACACCCGGGTGGTGTCATAGGGCGTGACCAGGTTGGCGAGGCGGTCGCCGACGCCCAGGCTGTCGTCCCAGCTCGAGCGGTTGTAACGCAGAAAGATCGAAAGCTCCTCGGTCGGCTCGGCCTCGACCATGAACTCGAAATAGGTACGCTTGATGGTCGCGCCATCGTTGGCCGGGCCGATGTTCTTGATGAAGCCTTGACGCTGGTGGTCCTGGCTGGCGCCGACCTTCACGCGCAGGTTCTCGGCCAAGGGTACGGAGAGCACGCCCTCGATCCGGGTGCGCTCATAGTTGCCGTAGGACGCGCGGATCTCGCCGCCCAGGTCCTTGTCCGGGCGCTTGGAGATCTGGTTGATCGCCCCGCCGATGGCGTTGCGGCCATAGAGGGTGCCCTGGGGACCGCGCAGGATTTCCGTGCGCTCGATGAACAGCGGGGTCTTGAACAGCTCCGACGACGAGGCCGAGTAGAAGCCGTCCGAATACGAGGCCACGCCCGGATCGTTGCCGATGTAGAAGGTGTTGCGGCCGGCGCCGCGCAGGCTGACCCGGTCGGTGCCGGAATAGTTCATGCCCGGCGTGAAGTTCACGAAATCCTGGATCCCGGTGATGCCGACGATGTCGCGCTTCTCAGAGGTGTAGGCCGACACGGCGACCGGCACGTCCTGGAGCGACTGTTCGCGCTTTTCGGCGGTGATCACGAGCTCATCGAGCGTCGTGCCGTCGTCGCCTGCGGCGGTCTGGGCTGCGGCCGGGAGGGCCACGATGGAGAGGGCGGCGATGGAGGCGCCGGCGGCCAGAAGCGCGCGCAACGGCGCGTTGATGCGAGACATGAATGTTCCTCCCGTGGCCGGAAGGGGGGAGCCCTCGGCCGCGTGGTTGGCTAGGTTTTGAATCGGGCGCGGGGAGGCGCTCCGAGGGCGCGGACCACAGGCCGTGCCGCGGGGCGCGTCAACTCGCAAGCGTCCACTGACGCTGTCGCCGCGGCGGCTTTTCAGCAGGTGTGGCGAAAGTACCGCATTTTAGAATCGAAGCGCCAAAACTGAACACGGGTCCACGAACGCTTATGCAGTAAGGGATTGGTCGATCTGACCCCACCGGCAAAATCATAC
>JANPKX010000496.1:0-3012 GCA_031426235.1 Alphaproteobacteria bacterium
ACCGCCATGCCCGGCTTCGGGTCGCGGAAGATGGCGCCCGTATCCACCTGCGACCACACCTGCCCGTCCTCCAGTCGGATGACCCAGCCCCCTGTCGCGGTCTGTCGGGCGGCGGCGACGACGCCGGTTACCGCCTCGACCGGCTTGGCCCCGCCTTCTCCGCCCAGCAGGGCCGACAGTTTGGGCAGGGTCAGGCCGAACGCCTGGCGTTGTGTTGCTTCAGCCTGCTCGCGGTCGATCATAACCACCTCGCCCGTGGCCGCGGCCTGGTCCAGCGCGGCGACTGCCTTGTCGAAGCATGCCAGCCGCGCGACGTTGTCCGCGACAGCGCGGCACGCGGTCAAATCGCGCATCATCGCCGGCCGCTGCGCCTCGGCGGCGGCGGCGGCGCCGGCAACGACGGCGAGCGTCGCACCGGCAAAACAGGCCGCCACGCGGCGTGACGGGAACGATTTGGCGGCTCCAGCAGTTTCCCCATCCAGTCCGGCGGGGCACGCCCCGTGCGGCCACGTCCGCGTGCCTAAAAATAATCTCATGGTTGTATTTTCCGTTCTGGCTGACGACGGCGACAGCGCCGCCGGTAAGGGATGGATTTTGCGAAGAAACAACAAGCTTAAGCAGAAATATGTCAAAAACAGTACGATAACTGCGGTTGTGTCCAATAAGTGACACCGGAAACGGAATGGTTACGTCGCCGTCGTTGCGCGTTGACCGGCGGCTTGCGGGTTCAATAACTCCCCTATGCGGCGAGTTCGCCGTCATTCCGATTGGAACCAGATTTCGTGAGCGGGGCATCCCGGTTTCCGGGCCCCGCCGGAGGACGACACGTTGAATTGCACGTCTAACCGCGGCCGCCTGATGGCCTCGTCCATGATCGCCGGTGTGGCCATTTCCCTGAGCATCGCCGGACAGGCGGCGGCGCAGACCCCCGCAGCGGGTCAGCCGGCGGCCAGTCTGGGCGACGGTGAAGTCACGGAGGTCGTGGTCACCGGCACGCGGATTCCGCAGCCGAACCTGACCAGCATCAGCCCCGTGCAGGTCGTCGGCGCGCAATCGGTGCTGTTGGGCGGCCGTCCGTCCACCATCGACATCCTGAACCAGCTTCCGCAGGTGACACAGAACTCGTCGGTCGATCTCGGCCCGACGTCGAACCCGTTGAGCGGACCCGGCGGCGTCGCCACCGTGAACCTGCGCGGCCTGGGCCCGCAACGGACGCTGGTGCTGGTCAACGGCCGCCGCCTCGGCGTGGGCGACCCCAATACCGGCAACCCCAATCCGGCGCCCGACATCAACCAGATCCCCTCCCAGCTGATCAGCCGCGTCGAGGTTCTCACGGGCGGCGCCTCGGCCACCTACGGTTCGGACGCGGTCGCTGGCGTCGTGAACTTCGTGATGAAGAACGACTTCGAAGGCGTTCAGGTCGACGCCCAGTACGGGGTCTTCCAGCACAAGCAGCACAATGAGTTCATGCAGGGCCTGCTGGGCCGGCGGAACATCCAGATCCCCGGCCAGCGCTGGGACGGTAAGTCGCGCGACGCCAGCGTGCTGTTCGGCGTCAACGCGCCCGACGGCCGGGGCAATGTGACGGCCTATTTCACCTATCATGACCAGGAGCCGGTGACCCAGGGCAAGCGCGACTATGCCGCGTGCCAGCTGAATGTCGATCCCAACCCGCGCTGCGCCGGGTCGTCCAACTCCAACATCTTCTACCTCGCGAGCGGCGAGGGCGACGCCTATTCTGTGGTCGGCAATCAGTTCGTTCTGTTCCCCGCGGCCGGCTCGTCGCCGCCGTCGTCGTTCAACTCCAACGCCTTCGCGCACCTGATCCAGCAGAGCACGCGGTACACTGCCGGCTATTTCGCGAACTACGAGGTCAGCGACGGCCTGGAGCTCTACTCCGACTTCAGCTTCATGAATGACCGAACCAACGTGCAGATCGCGCCCAGCGCCCTCTTCCAGGGCAGCGGCGCGACCCCCTCGGGCGGTTTCGAGGTCAACTGTAACAACCCGTTCCTGAGCGGCCAGCAGCGGGGCGTGCTCGGCTGTACCCCGGGCGACGTCGCCTCGGGCGCCACGCGCGACCTCTATATCGGACGTCGAAACGTCGAGGGCGGGCCGCGCAACTCGTCGTACGAGCACACCAACTACCGCGTCGTCGGCGGCGCGCGCGGGGCAATCGCCGGCTCGTGGAAGTATGACGTCTATGGCTCTTACTACTACACGACCCTGAACACGGCGGTAGAAAACTACCTCAGCATCGCTGGGATCCAGCGCGCGCTGCTGGTGGGCGGCACATCGGCCAACCCGGTCTGTCTTTCCGGGACGGCGGGCTGCGTGCCCTACAACATCTTCCAGTCCGGGGCCGTGACCCCCGCGGCGGCGGCATCGCTCGCCACCCTTGGAACCTCACGCGGCAGCACGACCCAGCGGATCATCGAGGCGACCGTCACCGGCGACCTCGGCGACTACGGCATCCAGTCGCCGTGGGCCCGCGACTCGGTCGGCGTGGCGTTTGGCGTGACGCAGCGTCGCGACCAGCTCGAGTACGCCCCGGACGTGGCGCTGGAGAGCGGCGACCTGTCCGGTTCGGGCGGCGCGTCGGTGAAGGTGAACAACAGCCTGCGCGCCAAGGAAGCCTATGCGGAAATCCGCGTTCCCCTGCTGCAGGACCTCCCGTTCGCCGACGACCTGACGATGGATGCCGGCTACCGCTACTCCGACTATTCCACCGGCATCCAGGCCAAGACCTGGAAGGTCGGACTGCAATGGTCGCCGGTTGAGGACATCCGCTTCCGCGGCTCGTTCAACCGCGCGATCCGGGCGCCGAACATCCTGGACCTGTACTCGCCGCAGAGCGTGACCAACACCAGCCAGGTCTCCGACGACCCCTGCGCCCAGAACTCGACGGCTCCGGCCTCGCGGGGCACTGCGGAATGACGCCGAACTGCGCGGCGGTCACGCCGGTGCGGGCGCAGGCCTCCCGCGAGGCCGGAGCCGTCGAGTTCTGGGCGC
>JANPKX010000497.1:0-3139 GCA_031426235.1 Alphaproteobacteria bacterium
TCGTAGTTGCGCTGCTCGACGCGCTTCTGGGCGGTGGCGATGGCGCTGTTCAGCCACTTGTGGGTGATCGCCTCGCCTTCCTGGACGCCGAAGGTGCGCATGATCGAATCCAGGCGCTCGCCCGCGAAAATGCGCAGCAGGTCGTCCTCGCAGGAGAGGAAGAACTTGGAGTGGCCGGGGTCGCCCTGTCGGCCGGTACGCCCGCGCAGCTGGTTGTCGATCCGGCGGCTCTCGTGGCGCTCGGTGCCGAGGACGAACAGGCCGCCGGCGCCTAGGGCCTCGCGCTTCAGGTCGGCGATGTCGGCCTCGATCTCGGCCTTCTTGCTCAGCGCCTGCTGGGGCGTGACCTCAATACCCGCGTCGCGCTGCTCCTCACGCCAGGCGGCCAGGCGCATGTCGACGTTGCCGCCCAGCTGGATGTCCGTGCCTCGGCCGGCCATGTTGGTGGCGATGGTCACCGCGCCGGGTACGCCGGCATCGGCCACGATCGCGGCTTCCTGCTCGTGGTAGCGGGCGTTGAGGACGTTGTGCGGGATGCCGCGGATGGTCTTGCCGTCCATCTCGAAGGTGTGGGCCTTCAGGATCTCGGAGAGCAGCTCGGATTTTTCGATCGAGACCGTGCCGACCAGGATCGGCTGCTTGCGGCGATAGCAGTCCTCGATCAGCAGGGCGACGGCGCGGTTCTTCTCGGCGGCGGTGCGATAGACCTCATCGTCGTCGTCGATGCGGGCGACCGGACGGTTCGTCGGGATCTCGGCCACGTCCATCTTGTAGATGTCGAGGAATTCCTGCGCCTCGGTTGAGGCCGTGCCGGTCATGCCGGAGAGCTTTTCGTAAAGCCGGAAGTAGTTCTGGATGGTGACCGAGGCCAGGGTCTGGTTCTCGGGCTGGACGACCGCGCCTTCCTTGGCTTCGATCGCCTGGTGCAGACCCTCCGACAGGCGACGGCCATGCATCATGCGGCCGGTGAACTCGTCGATCAGGATCACCTCGCCCGCACGGACGATGTAATCCTTGTCGCGGGCGTAGATCACATTGGCCCTGAGGGCCTGGTTGACGTGGTGGACCACGGAGATGTTGGCCGGGTCGTAGAGTCCCGCCGAGTCCTCGGCCAGGTGACCGGCGAGTTGCAGCATCTCCTCGACGGTCTCGGAGCCGTCCTCGGTGAGGATCACCTGCTTCTGCTTCTCGTCGTAGTCGAAGGTCGAGGTGTCCTGGATCAACTCCTTAACCACCACATCGATGGTCCGATAGAAGTCGCTCTTGTCGTCGGTCGGGCCGGAGATGATCAGGGGCGTGCGCGCCTCGTCGATCAGGATCGAGTCCACCTCGTCGACGATCGCGAAGTTGTGGCCGCGCTGGACCATCTCGCCAACATCATAGACCAGGTTGTCGCGCAGATAGTCGAAGCCGAACTCGTTGTTGGTGCCGTAGGTGATGTCCGATCCATAGGCCGCCTGGCGCTCGTTCTGGCTCAGGCCATGGACGATCACGCCGACGGAAAGGCCCAGGAACCGGTAGACCTGTCCCATCCACTCCGAGTCGCGCTGGGCCAGGTAGTCGTTGACGGTGATGACGTGGACGCCCTTGCCCGCCAGGGCGTTCAGGTAGACCGGCGCGGTGGCGACCAGGGTCTTGCCCTCGCCGGTCCGCATCTCGGCGATGCCGCCCTGGTGCAGGATCATGCCGCCGACCAGCTGCACGTCGTAGTGCCGCTGCCCCAGCACGCGTTGAGCCGCCTCGCGGACCACCGCGAAAGCTTCCTCCAGGAGGCCGTCGAGGGTCTCGCCCTTGGCCAGCCGTTCGCGGAACTCGATTGTCCTGGCGCGAAGCTGGTCGTCGGAGAGCGCCTGGGTGGCGGGCTCCAAGGCGTTGATCTTGAGCGCGCGCGCGGCAAGCCCCTTGACCTTGCGATCGTTGGACGAGCCGAAAAAGCGTTGGAAAATGGTCAAGGAAGATATCCGATAGGCGGCGACAGGGCCCTTCGCCCACCTGGGGAAAGCGCTCTCGCAGGGGCGCGGGAGACTTAAGTAGAGACCACCCTTAAGTCAACGCAGCGCACCCGTTGCGGGTTGACCACATGCTCACGGCGCTTCAGGCTCAACCACACTATGAAGGCTTAATCGCACATAAGCGCCGCGGACCCCGCCGGCCTGTTCGACGCCCCTGGCCAAAGGCCGGGCGCGATCCTTCCTCCTGTCCGAAAGCCTTGCATGCTTACCAACAGCACAAGCGCGACCAATCGCTATGGCGAATTGGCCGCGGAAATCTACGACATCGACAAGCCCCTGGGCGCCCTCGCCGACACCCGGTTTCACCTGGAGCGGTTCGCCGGGTTCGGCCGCCCGATCCTGGAGCCCGCCTGTGGCACAGGGCGGACCCTGGCTCCCTTTCTGGACGCCGGGCACGACATCACCGGATTCGATCAGAGCCCGGAGATGCTGGCGCGGTGCCGCACGCGCTGCGCCGAACGTGGCGCCGACCCCGACCTCAGCCAGCAGCGTTTCGAGGACTTCCGCTACGACCGCCGGTTCGGGGCCATCCTCGTGCCCGTCGGGACCTTCACCCTGATCGACGACATCGATGTGGCGCGCTCGGTCCTGCGACGCTTCCGCGAGCATCTGGAGCCCGAAGGCGTGCTGGTGCTGGATATCCAGGGGCTGAACTTCCTGGCTTCCACCACGCAGGACCGCCGTCGCTGGACCGCGCCGGGCGGCGATCTGCTCACCTGCGAGGGCGTGCGAACGCGCACCGACTGGCTGGGCCAGCGCGCCGAGACGACCTATCGGTATGAGCGCTGGCGCGACCACCAACTGATCGAGACCCAGATCGACCTGATGGCGCAACGGTACTGGGGGCTTGAGGAATTCCGCATGGCGCTGGCGGCGGCCGGGTTTGCCGACATCAAGGTCTGCGGCGGCTACGACCGCCGTCGCGGGCCGCGGGAGGCGGACCGGGTATGGACGTTCGAGGCCGTGCGGGCCTGAGCGGCGGGCTCAGAACGAAAAAAGGGGCCGCCGCAAGCGCGAAGCTTGCGACGGCCCCCCAACCACCCCGTCTCCCCTTCATCGGGGAAGACAGGCGTATTCCTAGTAGACCTCGAACAGGCCGGCGCCGCCCATGCCGCCGCCGATGCACA
>JANPKX010000498.1:0-4360 GCA_031426235.1 Alphaproteobacteria bacterium
ACGCCGACGAGCACACCCTCGACAGGCTCGAGGGTGAGGGTCGAAGGTTCAGCGGGGCCAGCACCGCATCGTCCGACGTGGCGTTCAGATCTCCGGCGACCACCAACCCGCCGTCGAGGCCGGCCTGCGCCCATGACAGCGCCGTCGCCAGTTGCTCTGCGCGG
Organism: Alphaproteobacteria bacterium; assembly: GCA_031426235.1. Lineage (GTDB taxonomy): Bacteria > Pseudomonadota > Alphaproteobacteria > Caulobacterales > Caulobacteraceae > Phenylobacterium. The sequence continues at coordinate 165 of JANPKX010000498.1, forward strand.
ACGCCATCGGCCCGGGGCCCGCGCAGGTGCGTCAGGTGCAGGTTCAGGATTCGAAGAGGGGCGCCGTCGCGGATCAGGTCGAACCTCTGGGCGATGCGCTGGCCGTCACGCGGATCGCTGGCCAGCCCGCGGATCTCGGCGCGCCCGCCGTGCCGCGTCAGGATGGCCAGGCCCGAGACGCTCATCACCTGACGGCCGCCATGAGGACGGAGCTTGCGTCGCGCAGGGGCGGCATGGACGCGCAGGCTGAGGCGCGCGCCGAGATAGGCCGCCGTGTCCGCGCCGCCGCCGCAGAAGCATTCCTGCAGGCAGATCACATCGGCCCCCAGCGGGGCCAGACCGTCCGCCATCAGGGAAAGCCGGCGTTCGTAGTCGCCCTCGTTCTTCCAGGTGTTGAGGGTGACGATCCGCACCATTCTAAGTCCGTCAGGCGCGACGCACGCCTTCGACCCACACGCCCTGCACCACCGGCAAGGCTCCACGCGCCTGAACGCGCAGAAGGTCGGCCCGAGAGCCGACCTCGACCTTGCCGCGGTCGTTGAGTTGCGCGGCCCGGGCCGGCCCGGATGTCACGACGGCCACAGCCTTCGCGAGGCTCCAGCCGAAGTCCGGGCCCGTCAAAGCAAAGGCGCACTCGATCAGGCTGCGTGGAACGTAGTCGGAGGCAAAGGCGTCGAGCAGGCCTTCGCGGGCCAGATCCGCCGCCGGCACGTTGCCGGAATAGGATCCGCCGCGGATCAAGTTCGGCCCGCCCATGACGATCACCATGCCGCGTTCACGCGCCCGGCGAGCCGCCTCGATCGTGACCGGGAACTCGGCCACGGTGGCGCCGAGGTCGGCGGCGTGATCGATGTGCGCCACATCTTCATCATCATGACTGGCAAGGGGGATCGCCTTTGACCGCGCGAGGTCGGCGACGAGGCGGCGGTGGCGATCGGCGTTGCGCCCCTGCCGCTCCCGGATGCCCGCGAGACGATCGTCGATCGCGGGCTGCGACATGCCATCGGCGCGCCACGCCGTCAGATACTTGTCGAGGTTGCGGTACTGCCGCTGGCCCGGCGTGTGGTCCATCACGGAGAGCAGAGCGGTCATGGGGTGCCTGGCGAAAGCCTCCAGCTGGCCAGGCAGGTCGTCGGCGGGAGTCTCGCAACGCCAGTGAAGGCGATGGTCCGCCTTCAGCAGACCCGCAGTCCACGCCTGGGCCAGGCCTTCGGCGAGCCGGGCGACATTGTCGTGGTTGCGGGACGCTGCCGCATTGAACGAGCCGATCGACAGGCTGTCGAACACGGTCGTGACCCCGACAGATATGCCGCATCCATCGTGCGTGACCGCGGCTGAAACGGGGTTCCAGTCGATGTTGGGACGCGGGAAGAAGTGCTTCTCGAGGTTGTCGGTATGCAGGTCGATCACGCCCGGCATGAGGATGTCACCGCCGAAGTCCTCGCCCACCGAACCGGTCCCTCGATCCACCGAAGCAATGCGTCCATCTCGGACCAGGACCGATCCCAGAAAGTCATCGTCGGCGGTCACCACATGGGCGTTGCGAAAGGCGAGGTCCAAAAGCGCTACTCCGTACGGGATGTCAGGTGGGGGCCGGGAAGTCGACCTCGACCTCGGTCGCGGCGCGCGAGACGCCGTACTCGAGTGGGCGCCCCAGACCGTCGACGTTGAGGTAGCGCTGCACCAGGAGCGGAACGTGGCGGGGCACGTTCAAGAGTTCGGCCTCGTGCGCCGTCGGAAGCCGCGCGGAGATCCAGGTGCGGACGCGCGTGTAGTCGGGAACGCCGCAGTCGGTGAGCGTCTGGGTGATCGTTCCCCGCGCCCGGTACATGTCGGCGAATGCCGGGAAACGGGACTGGCTGAAGTGATGCTGGCTAAGGCCGGTGGCTTCGCCATCTATGAAGCGGCGCCGCTCCAGATAGACGATAGGCTCGCCGAGCCGCAGCCCGAGCTGGGGGGCGACTTTGGTATCGGCGGGCTTGACCACCAGTCGCAGGGTTTCTGTGCGCGGAATCCGGCCCCGCTCCAGCACGTGATCGGTAAACCGCGGACGATGCTGCAGTCGCATCGGCGAGGACGGCCGGCGCACGTAGCTGCCGCGGCCCTGGGTGGACTCGACGATCCCCTTGTCCTGCAGATCAGAGAGCGCCCGTCGCACCGTGTGGCGGTTGACCATGAACTCGCGCGAGAGTTCGAACTCGGTGGGCAGCTTGTCGCCGGGAGTCAGCTCGCGCGCCAGAATGCGGCGTTCGATTGATAGAGAGATTTCTCGCCAGAGCGACATGGGCTCACTCTAGCGGCGCCGTTTAACAATCTTAAGACAGTGATCTAGACAAGTTTTACTGCTGTTGCAGAAAATTCACTAACCTATGTTTGAGACTTACTTCTGATCAACATATCAATTGACTTCAAGAATTCAACACAGCGCGAAGTTGTCGAGGTTGAGGATGTCCGCAGAAGCAGTTGTCGATACCGACCTGAAGCGGAGGGACTGGCTTTCGGTTCTGGCCAAGGCCCCTGCCGCCGAGGTGATCGCGGCGTGGGACAGTCTCGCGACCCGCCCGGTCTTCCGCGCCTTGCGGGCGCCAGAGATCGGCATGGTCATGGTCCGGGGCCGCATGGGCGGCACCGGCGACGCCTTCAATGTCGGCGAGATGACGGTCACCCGCGCCGCCGTTCGCCTGGACAGCGGCCACACCGGGCTCAGCTACGTCGCAGGCCGTGACCGACGGCATGCCGAGATCGCAGCGGCGGTCGACGCGATGATGCAGGCCCCTGATCTGCGGCCCGCCGTCGAGGCGGGCGTCGTCGCCCGTCTGGCCGACGCCCAGTCGGAACGCCGCCAGGCCGCCGCCCGCAAGGCGGCCGCCACCAAAGTCGATTTCTTCACCATGGTCCGCACCCGGAGTCCTGCCTGATGTCCGTCGCCGCGGCCCTAGACCTCACGCAGATCGCGCCGGGTTTCGCCGACCCCACAACCGACTCCCAGGCCGCCTTCCGGCGGGTGATGGACGCGGTCGCCCGGCCTGGCACGATCCAGAATCTGTCCAACGCCCCGGAGGCGCCGGCTGGACTGGCCAGGGCCGCGGGCGCTGTCGCGCTGACGCTGTTCGACTTCGAGACGACCGTCTGGCTCGATCCCGTCCTGCGCGGAGGGCCCGCAGAGGACTGGATCCGCTTCCATTGCGGCTGCCCGCTGACGGACGCGCCGGGCGACGCCGCCTTCGCCCTGGTCGCCGATGTCGCCAACTGCCCGCCGCTGGCGGACTTCAACCCCGGCGACGCCAAGTATCCGGACCGCTCCACGACGGTGATCCTGCAGGTCGCGGCCCTCGTGGGCGGGCGTTGCGTCACGCTTTCGGGCCCGGGCATCCGGGAGCGGGCCACGATCGCGCCGACGGGCGTGGCGGAGGACTTCTGGCCTCAGGTGCTGGTCAATAACGCCCGCTTCCAGTTCGGGGTGGACATCCTGTTTGCCGCCGGCGGGCTGCTCACCGCCCTGCCACGCTCCACCCGCGTCACCATCAAGGGAGACTGATCATGGCATATGTGGCTGTGAAGGGCGGCGAGGCCGCCATCACCAACGCCCATCGCTGGCTCGCGGAGGATCGCCGCGGCGATCCGGCGGTGGCCGAGATCGAGGTCGCCCAGGTGCGCGAGCAGCTGTCGCTCGCGGTGGACCGGGTGATGTGCGAGGGGTCCTGCTACGACCGCGACCTGGCGGCGCTGGCGATCAAGCAGTCGCGCGGCGACCTGCCGGAAGCGATCTTCCTGATGCGGGCGTACCGCACCACCCTGCCCCGGTTCGGCTATTCGCAGCCGCTTGAGACCGGCCATATGGCCGTCCGCCGGCGCATTTCGGCGGCGTTCAAGGACATCCCCGGCGGACAGATCCTCGGCCCGACGTTCGACTACACGCACCGCCTGCTCGATTTCACCCTCGCGGCGAACGGCGGCGCACCCGTGCAGCCCGCGCTGCAGGCGATCGAGCCGCAGGCCTATCCGATGCCGACCATCGCCACCGTGTTCGACCACGAGGGGATCCTCGAAACGGACGAGCCCAGGCCGCACGCGCCGGAGCCCTTCGATCTGACCCGGGAGCCCATGGCGTTCCCGGCGGGGCGGGATCAGCGGCTGCAGGCCTTGGCCCGCGGCGACGAAGGCTTCCTGCTCAGCCTGGCCTACTCCTCACAGCG
>JANPKX010000499.1:0-1680 GCA_031426235.1 Alphaproteobacteria bacterium
GCGGCGAGGCTCGGGTAGTCCAGGCCGAAGCGAGCCATAACCCTGGGCGTGAAGTTCTCGAGGACCACGTCAGCCTGGGCCGCGAGGCGGCGGAACAGGTCAGCGCCCGCCGCCTGTGCGAGGTCCAACCCGAGCCCCAGCTTGTTGCGGTTGACGGCGGTGAAGTAGTGGCTGCGGTTCAGGGGCGAGCCCGTGCCGTCAGTGTCCTCTCCGGATTGGCCAAGCAGCCGCCAGATGTCCGGTCGGGTGGGGCCTTCCACCTTGATGACCTCCGCGCCGAGATCTCCCAGCATCATGCCGGCCACAGGTCCGATCCAGGCCTGGGTGAGATCGAGCACCTTCAGGCCGGCGAGCGGCGGCGCAACATCAGGTTCGCCGCTCGGCGCGGCGACGACGAGCGGCCAATCTAGATCCTGGAGCGTGACCGAGCCGAGCGCGGGGGCGGGCCCGGGGTCGGGACCGCTCGCGCCGTCCAGCCGCGTGCAGCGGCCGGCCATCGGCACGGCGCCGAGACCATCGAACGTCGCCGGCTGGAAGAATTTCAGCGCGTCGAGTTGGGAATCCTCCAGGACAGCCACCGGCGACTGCACGATGCCGCAGACAACTCCGGCCAATTGCAGGCCGAGGAAGACGGCGTCGACCGGCAGCCGCGCCGCGAAGGGCGCGAAGGCGGCCGCCGCCCGATCGGCCGCGAACTCGTAGCCCCCCTCCACCAGACTGTCCGGCGCGTCGGCCTCGGACATGCCAAGTGCGTCGCGGTAGGCGGGAAGGTGGGTTGCGATGCCCGGAGCGACCGAGACGTATCCGTCCAGGCAGCGGATCAGCCGGGCGCCTTCCGGCGTACCGCCCAGCCGCGGCGACGGGACGCCGAACTGCTGTTCGCGCAAGTAGGGCAGCAGTCCAGCCACCGTTTCCATGCCAGAGATCTCGACCAGCCCGCCGCGCCGGGTCCGCTGCCGCCGGACAAGGCCCGCCATCGCGCCGACAAAGGCGTTGGCGCCGATCGCATGATCGAGCAGCCCGTCGGGCGCCAGGGTCGGAGCGCCACCGGGGGGACCATTCAGGCTCAGGTATCCGCTTAGCGCCTGGAATTCGGCGACGCCGGCGTCCTGATCTGGCGTCCCGGCGTCCAGGCCGAAGGCGCTGATGTGGACGACGACGAGACCGGGATGGCGCCGCGCCGCGGCCGCGACGTCCAGTCCGGCCCGCGCGGAGCCGAGCTCGTCGGTCACGAGCACGTCTGTCCGCCTCAGGAGGTCATCCGTGAGGCCGGCCGGGAACACCAGGCTTCGCTTCCCGGCCGCAAGGAAGGCGAACGGCGCCGACCCGCCGCCCCCGGCCGGGGTCCGCCAAGCCGGACCCAGGGTGCGAAGCCGCGAGCCGCCCTGGGGTTCGGCAAGCACCACGTCAGCGCCCCACAGCCTGAACTGCCGTCCGCAGAACGCGGCGCCGCGGCGGTCCGCTACCTCGACCACGCGGACGCCGGCCAGGGGAAGCGGGGGCTGAGGCGTCATCACCAGCTAGACTCCGACCGACACCAGGAACCGCAGCAACAGGCGTTCGCGCCCTGGGGCGTCCTGGAACGCCGTGCGGGCGTGCAGCATCGTGTGATTGTAGAGAATCTGCACGTCGCCGGGCTGCAGGAAGAAGGCGAGCCCGATCTCCGGCTCCCCCGCGATC
>JANPKX010000500.1:0-2272 GCA_031426235.1 Alphaproteobacteria bacterium
ACCGGCTCGGCGACCTTCAACACCCACACGATCTTCGACCTGACCGACATGCAGCCGGGCACCGAAGAGTTCACCATCAAGCTGGCGAACATCACGCCCGCCCTGGGCATCCAGACCGCGGGTGCGGCGCTGAAGACGTTCCGCGCGAAGGCCGGCGGCGACTTCCAGGCGTCCTTCGTCCCGGAACCCGCAACCTGGGGCTTGATGATCATGGGTTTCGGCGGTGCGGGCGCCATGCTTCGCCGCCGCCGCCAAGTGGTCGCAGCCTAAGCGTCAGCCCCAATGAACACGCGGCCGCCGCCCCGAAAGGGGCGGCGGCTGTCGTCTGGCCAGCCACGGCCGAAAACCGGAACTCGCCTAACAGGGGAATGTGGTTGTGGCGAAGTTAACAGGTGGGCTACGGATCGTTTCAGGGTTCAGTGTTTCACCCGATAGCGCTTCGGGCGCGCTGGTGAGATATAACGATCTGTTTATGTGATCTGTTGACAAGACCGTTGACGGCGGGTTAACGGTCAAGCCAGTTTAAAGGGGTAGATAATGCGGGCCTTCACGAAATTTGCGGCTACGGCAGCGATGGCGCTGTTCACGGCTGCGGCGCTTCCGGCGTCGGCGGCGACGCTGATCGCCAGCTACGACACCGGCACGCGCACGACGGCGAACTTCAAGTTCACCAACGGCAACGCCGGCAACACCTCGGATGACGCCACGTTCTTCTCGACGGCGACCGGCACGGCCAATGTGGTCGGCGCGGCGCCGATTAAGTTCACCTACTTCGACGCGGGTCTGCCGGCGTTCGACGGCATGGCGGCCCTGCTGACGATCAGCGGCACCGTGACCGACACCGCAGCCACCACTGATGGCACGACCTACACCCAGGCGGGCCTGAACGGCTCGTTCAACATCGTCTTCAACGGCACGACCGGCGTCTATGACGGGAAGGCCCTTGTTAAAGGTTCCACCAGCCTCTTCAGCGGCACCTTCACCAATGCCTGGATCCAGGGGCAGGGCGGCGTCGGTGGTCTGGCCGTCACCTTGGCCAACACTGGCTCGGCGACCTTCAACACCCACTCGATCTTCGACCTGACCGACCTGCAGCCGGGCACGGAAGAGTTCACCATCAAGCTGGCGAACATCACGCCCACCCTGGGCATCCAGGCGCCTGGCGCGGCGCTGACGACGTTCCGCGCGAAGTCTGGCGGCGACTTCCAGGCGTCCTTCGTCCCGGAACCGGCGACCTGGGGTTTGATGATCATGGGCTTCGGCGGTGCGGGCGCTATGCTCCGCCGGCGTCGCCACGCGCTCGCCGCGTAAGACGTACCGACCCACGTCAAAGAAGCCGTCGCCGGACCAGGCGGCGGTTTTTTTGTGCCTTGACGGCCACGCCAGTTGTATTGGGGTAAACTTTGGTAAGCCAATCGGCGTAACGGATAGGCGACGCCTGACCGTTGCGGACAGACCTCCGGGTTCTGTGCGCGTACACGTCTGGTGAAGACTCGCTACGAAATCAGGCCTGCGACAGGAAGCCGCACGCCAAGGAGGGGCCGTGAAATCCAAGTCTGTGGTCGTGACCGTCATCCTCGCCGCCAGCCTGACGTTGGGCGGCTGCGAGCAAGTCAAGAAAATGCTGGGCGGAAAGCCGTCCGGGCAGGTCGTCGCCACCATCAACGGCGAGGAAATCACGGCGCTGGAGTTGCGCCAGGAGATGGGAAATTTCTCGTCCCGCGATCCGAAGGTGATGAAGGCGGCGCAGCAGCAGGCGCTGCAGGGCCTGCTCCTGCGCAAGCTGGTCGTTCAGCAGGCGAAGGAGCAAGAGCTCGACAAGCAGGCCGACTACACCCTGCAAGTTCATCGCGGTGAAGAGAACCTGCTGGTTCAATTGTATCAACGCAAGATCGCCGCCTCTATCGCCGTTCCCACGCGCGCCGAGGCGGAAACCTATGTCGCCGCGAACCCGGGCAAGTTTTCCAATCGCCGCATTCTGATCGTGGACCAGGTCGTGTCCGGCCCGAGCAAGATTCCCGGCGCCCAGTTCCAAGCCGCCAAGACCCTGGACGACGTGAAGGCCCTGTTGGAAGCCAACAAGGAGACCTTCCAGACCAATGTCGCGGCGATCGACACACTGTCGATGGATCCCCGGCTTCAGGAACAGATTGAAAAGCTGCCAGATATCAATCTTAAAATTTTAAGTAACCCCATATCTCATGAGAATATTGATGAGTTTATAGATTCATTTCCTAAAGTTCTATTTCGCAAAAAAAGATATATATCTTTT
>JANPKX010000501.1:0-6871 GCA_031426235.1 Alphaproteobacteria bacterium
GCCAGCACCTCGTCGGTGTGGGCGCCCAGCGGGGGGCCGGGCCATCGCACACGGCCCGGCGTCGCCGACAGTTTTGGAAAGGCGTTCTGCATGCGCACGGGACCGAAGACCGGGTGGTCGACGGTCACGATCGCCTCGCGCGCCGCGAACTGGGGATCGTCCAGCATATCGGGCGCCCGAAACACGCGGCTGCAGGGCACGCCTTTGCTTTCCAGAAGGGCCAGCAGGTCCGGCAAAGCGAACTGCTGCGTCCAGGCCGCGACGATGCTGTCGAGTTCGGCCTGGTTCACGCCCCGGCTGGCGTGGTCGACGAACTTCGGCGCGGTCTTCAGATCCGGCCGACCCATGGCCTCGGTCAGGCGGGCATAGACGTTGTCGCCATTGCCCCCGATCAGGATCATCTCACCACCGGCACAGGGGTAGGCGTTGGAGGGGGCGATGCCGGGCAGTACCGAGCCGGAGCGCTCGCGGACATAGCCAGTCAGATCGTATTCCGTGACGAGGTTCTCCATCACCGCCAGCACGCTCTCATACAGCGCCGCATCGATCACCTGGCCCTGGCCGGTGCGGGCGCGGTGGTGAAGCGCCATGGTGATGCCCATCACCGCATGCATGGCCGCCAGGCTGTCCCCGATCGAGATACCGGCCCGCGCGGGCGCCCGGTCTGGCTCTCCGGTAACGTGGCGCAGGCCGCCCATGGCCTCCCCGATGAGCCCATAGCCGGCGCGCTGGGCGTAGGGCCCGGTCTGGCCGAAGCCGGAGACCCTGGCCATGATCAGTCGTGGATTGAGGGCCGACAGCACCTCATAGGACAGCCCCCATTTCTCCATGGCGCCCGGACGGAAGTTCTCGATGACCACATCGGCGCCGGCGATGAGGTCGCGGGCGATGGCCTGGCCCTCAGGCGTGCGCAGATCGAGCCCCACGGACTTCTTGTTGCGCCCGATCACCGGCCACCAGGGCGACTGGCCTTTGGGCAGGCTGCGGCCCCACTGGCGCATGGGATCTCCCACCTTGGGATCCTCGATCTTGATGACCTCGGCCCCGAAGTCACCCAGGATCTGGCCGCAGAAGGGGCCGGCGATCAGGGTGCCCATCTCGATGACGACAAGATCCGAGAGGGGGCCAGCGGCGTGGGCGGTTTGGGTCATGGCTCAGGATTAGCCGCGATCACCGGGGGGCGGGAAGAGGCAAGGTTCGCGAGGCCGGGTCGGCGGCGTCAGCCGTTCAGAAGCTTCGCGATCGCGGACGCCGCCAGATCCGAGGACGAACGTGTCGAGGTGTCGAACGTGGACGCAAATCCGTCGCGCTGGGCGGCCGCGTAGGCGGTTCCGCCATCTCCGGCCCGAGCCAGAGCCGCTGGAAGATCATTGAGGTGCTCGACCACCTGCCCGAACTTCCAGTGCGAGTAGCTGTCGTCGCCCTGCCAGACGACGTTATGAGGGTTTAAGAAGACGCACGGTTTTGGCTCGCGAAGGAATTCGTACACCTGGCTGCTCACGTCGCCGAGGTAGATGCCAGCCAGCCGCGTGTAGGTCATGTCGATCGAGGCGGAGGTGCCGCCCACATCCATGTGGATGCCGCTATGACCCAGGAACGGGGCCAGCTCCGGGATCCGGCTCAGCGGTCGGCCGCCGAACAGGCGAACGTGCGGGGCGAAGATCAGGTTGTATCGACGCTGGCTCGCGAAGGCCTCCAGCACCTGACGTCCCCAGGCCGGCCACGAGCTCAAGCGCGTCAGGAAATGCGGGTTGTAGAGGACGGTCGGCCGCACCTCTGCGAACAGCCTGGGCAGGACCGGACGCAACCGATCCACCAGGTCGAATTTGGGGTAGCCCACGACCGCGCAGGCCTCCGGGCGAACAAGGCCCGCGCTGACCATCCGGTCGCGTTGCTTCGCGCCGGCGGAGAAGACGAGGTCAAAGGCGCCCAGGCGCGCCTCGAACGGTCCAGCCCGGTCCCCTGCGCCGTGCTGGGTGTAGACCAGCTTCGACTTGACCCCCATCGCCCGTAACGCCGCCGAGGTGCGTTCCGGCGTGACGATGATGTCGTAGTCTGCGAGCGCGCGCGCGTTGGCCGCCAGCATGGGCACCTTTGGCGGCGAGCCGTCAGCGGTTCGCAAGGCGCGCAACCAGGCTGGCTTCAGCAGCCTCCAGCCGATCTTGGGTGCGCCCAGCATGCCGACGAGCAGGCGGGCATAATCCAGCACGCCGGCGTCAGTGGCGGCGATATCGACCTGGACGTCGGGGTGGGCCAACGCCAGGGCGACGGCCACGGACAGACTGTGCAGCACCTGGTGCGCCTGGGCGATGTAGAGAAAGCAGATCCGTCGCTGCCGCGTTCCGAGTCTCATGCGCGCCCCGTAAAGCTCGACCATAGCAGCCCAATCAGGCGTCAATTGCGTCGATCTTTGGGCTGTCGCCCTGTTCCCCCGTTTCGGGTAGGTCGGCGTGCGCGCGTCGCGGCCGGCCTACTTCGGTCGGTAGGCGCTGCCTGGCTTCCAGACCGGCCGCGAGGGTGCATCCGCCACGGTCTCGGTCAGGGCGTAGAAGAACCGGTGGAAGGCGCCGGCCGCTTCGAAGTCGATCGGCTGGAGGATGTCGTCCTGGGGTCGGTGGTAGCGGACCTGGTACCACTCGCGATAGCGCCGCTCGGCCTCGGTTCCTGGCTCATAGCCGAAGATGAAGCCGGTGGCCGGTACGCCGATCTGAAGGAAGGGATAGTGGTCGGCGCGGGTCAACAGGCTGCGCTCAGGCTCGGGATCGGCCTGCACGCGGATGCCCTGGGCGGCGGCGACGCTGCGGACGGTGTCGCCCAGAGTGCTCTCGTCCAGCGCCAGCACGGTCATCAGCTTCAAAGGAAACAGCGGCCGGAGCTGATCCAGGTTGATGTTGGCGGCCAGCGAACCCTTCGGCAGGGTCGGGTGGGCGGTGAACCAATAGGCGCCCAGCAGGCCCTTTTCCTCACCGGTGAAGGCGGCGAACAGCACGCTGCGCTTCAGCGGCCGGGTTTTGCGGCGCTCGGCGAACCGGATCAGGGTCGCCACATACGCCGCGTCGTCCAGGGCGCCGTTGTAGAGCCGGTCCCCGCCCACCGCCTCGCCATAGCCATAGCCGTCGAGGTGCGCGGAGATCACGACGTGCTCGGCCTTCAGCTTCGGATCCGATCCCGGTAGCACGGCCAGCACATTGGTGGCGTTGTACGCGCGCGTCGCCAGGGTGAAGGTCGCCTTCAATCGCGCGGGCGTGTCGAAGGCAGGCGCGACCTTGCGCCCTTCGTCGGTGATCAGCGGATGGCCCGTGGCGGCGCCGGCGAGGATCACGTCTAGCGCTTCATAGGCCGCCGACATCACCACGAAGCCGCCGGTCGCCGGCGGGGGCTTGTCGGCCAGGGTGATGGTCCGCGAATAGGCCGCCGGCCAGCGCGCGGGCTCTACGGTGAAGTGGGGATCGTCAATATGAATCAGGGCCACCGCACCGGCCGCCTGGGCCTCGCGGATGCGCGCCCCGCCGGTGGTGAGCCCGGCGCGCCGGGTGTTCAGGCAGACGACCACCTTGCCCCGCGCCGCCTCCAGGTCGTGCGGCGCGCAGAACCCGCCCCACATCACAGGCCCCTCGACGGACGGCGTCAGGTCGTGCGCGGCCCGTACGCTGAACTGCGACAGGAACCACAGATGCGCCACCCCGCCGCTGCGCGCGGTGACGGTGATGTCGGCGGCGGTGACCCGCGTCTCCTGCACCGGGAAGGTCTGAAAGAAGGTCCCGTTGTCGCCCGCCGGCCTCAGCCCCGCCGCCTTGAACCGCGCCGCCACCCAGCGGCCGGCCCGATCATGCCCAGGCGAGCCGATGTCGCGGCCCTCCATGGCGTCAGAGGCCAGCACCTCGGTCGCCTGCCACCAGGCCCGGGTGTCGGGGTCCTTGATCCCTGCTGTGCGCGGCTCGCCGGCGGCGGGGGAGGCCAGGGCGAGCATGACGGCGGCGAGGAGCGAGGGGCGGGTGCACATGCGGGCAGGCTGTCAGCTGGGTCTTGGCGGGGCAAGGTCGGGTTGTGGCAGGCTGCGCCGCGCACCGGCCACCCCCACGGCGATAAGCGCCTGGCCGGCGAAATAGAGGCCCCAGACGGCCAGGGCCATGGGGAAGCCGTCCAGGGCCGGGCGGCCTGTGCGCACGAAGATCAGCAGGTCCGAGACGGCGAACATCAGGGCGCCCAGGGCGACGAGGCTGCGGGGGAAGCGGCTGAGCCAGGCGGCCGCCGCCATGGCCGCGAGCCCGACGGCGTAGAGGGCGATGAGGCCGGCGCCGGCCCGCACTGGCGGCGCCAGATAGGCTGCGATGGGGATTGCCGTCATGAGCAGGACGGCGATCGTCCAGTCGGCGGCCTTCAGCAGCGCGCGGCGGTTGCGTAGGTAGAGCCCGATGGCGACGAGGTGGCCGGCCAGGAAGGCAAGCGCCCCGGTGACCAGGCCGTGCGTCTCCAGCAGCACATCGCCCAGCGCCCCGAAGGCCAGCACCAGGGCCAGCAGCCAGCCGTCCGCGTCGCGTGCGTTCAAGGCCGCATAAAGCGCCAGCAGGGCCACGCCGGCGCCCTTCCAGGTGGTCGAAGCCGTGGGTGGCAATCCCAGCACCCAGGAGCCCACATAGCTGACGCCGGCGACCACGGCGGCGATCAGCACCAGGCGCGGCAGGTTCACTCGAACCCCTTCAGCGCAGACCAGGTCTCGACCGGGTCGCGGCGCGAACGCCAGGCATTGATCGGGTGGCTCTCGTCGGCGTGGCCCAGGGCCATTCCGGAAAAGACCATATGGTCCTCGGGCAGGTCCACGTGCCGGGCGATCGTCTGGGGGTAACGCGCCCAATACTCCTGGGCGCAGGTAGCGAGCCCGTGCTCCACAGCCAGCAGCATGACGTTCTGCATATACATGCCCAGGTCCGACCACTGCGGCGGGCCCAGCTTGCGATCGAGGCAGAAGAACAGGCCCACCGGCGCGCCGAACAGCTCGCCGTTGCGGGCCAACTGACGCAGGCGCGCGGGCTTGTCCTCGCGGGGCAAATCGATCGAGGCGTAGAGGTCTTCGCCGTTCTGGAACCGGCGGGTGCGGAAGGGGTCCCACAGGTTGGCGGGATAGACCTCGTATTCCGGCGTCTCGCCGAAGGGGTTGGCCGCCACCTCGGCCTTGAAGGCGGCCAGGGGCTCGCCCGCCAGGGCATAGACCCGCCAGGGCTGCAGGTTGCCGCCGGAGGGCGCGCGGGCGGCCTGCGCCAGGATCTCGGCGACCACGGCGCCGGGCACTGGGTCCGGCCTGAAGGCGCGCACCGAATAACGACGGGCGATGGCCTCTGAGACATTCATGTTTCCACCCAGAATTCACGGGATTGACCTGACCCGCCAGAATCGTCCCTACCATCCCTTCGCAACGGCAAGGCAAGCGGCGCGTGGCAAGATCGGGCAAGAGCGGCGGATTCTGGGGTCTGGTGCGCGCGGTGGTCATCGCCGGCCTGATCGTCGTCTTCATCGCACCGGTGGCGCTGGTGGCGATCTACCGTTTCGTGCCGCCGCCGATCACCATCCTGATGGTCCAGCGGATGTTCGAGGGCAAGGGCCTGGAGCGCGACTGGGTTCCGCTGCGCCAGATCTCGCCGAACCTGGTCCGCGCGGTGATCGCGGCGGAGGACGCGCGATTCTGCGAGCACCGCGGATTCGACGTCGAGGCCATCGAGAAGGCCATGGCCGCCAATCAGGCGGGAAAAAAGCTGCGCGGTGGCTCCACGATCAGCCAGCAGACCGCCAAGAACATCTTCCTCTGGCCGCAGCGGGACTGGGTGCGCAAGGGGCTGGAGACGTGGTTCACCGTGCTGATCGAGGTGGGTTGGGGTAAGCCCCGGATCATGGAGATCTACCTGAACTCCATCGAGTGGGGCCCTGGCCTCTATGGCGCCGAGGCCGCGGCGCGCCGAAACTTCGGGGTGCCGGCCAGCCGCCTCACCATCGCCCAGTCTGCCCGGCTGGCCGCGATCGTCCCCAAGCCTCTGAGTTGGAAGGCCGCCAAGCCCGGGCCGTACATTAAGCGCCGGGCCGGCAAGATCACCCGAAACGCGCGGGTGGTGCGCAATGAGGGCCTGACCGCCTGCGTACTTTAGCGGCGGCCTTGCCCGGGGCGAGGAACGATGCGGGGCGCGGGGGGTTCCCCTGGCTTGCCCATCAGGAGACTGCCCCGTGAAAGTCCGTGAAGCCATGACCGCCCAGGTGGTCACCGCCGCCCCCACCACCACGATCACCGAGGTCGCCCGCATGATGGCGGATATCGAGAGCGGCGCCGTCCCCGTGACCGACGGCGGCAAGGTCGTTGGCCTGATCACCGACCGCGACATCGTGCTGCGGGTTGTGGCCAAGTCCGGCTCCCTGGACGCTCCGGTGAGGGAAGTCATGACCGAAGGCGTCGAGACCTGCGCCGAGGATGACAGCGTCGCCGACGCCGCCGCCAAGATGGGCTCTCATCAGATCCGCCGGCTTGTGGTGGTGAACGACAACGGCGGCCTGGCGGGGATGCTCTCGCTCGGCGATATCGCCACCGACTTCGGCGCCAAGGCCGTTGGCCGCACGCTGGAAGAAATTTCCACCGACACGCCGTCGGCGCACTGAGGGCTCTGCGGCGGCGGTCGCCCCCCGGCAAAGGGCGATGGGGCTTCCGTCGACCTGAGAGCCCGGGCGACGGCGCCGCCCTTGACCCCGCAATCTGATTCCCTCAGACCAAGACCAACCTGCAACAATCTCCCACTAAGGAGCTGTTCATGCGCGTTGGCGTGCCCCGCGAGACTAAGCCGGACGAGTATCGGGTCGGGCTGACGCCCACCGCTGTCCGCGAATATGTCAG
>JANPKX010000502.1:0-2613 GCA_031426235.1 Alphaproteobacteria bacterium
GGTGAGGGACCCGATAAGGGCGTGGAGGTCTATACCACCCGCCCCGACACCTTGTTCGGGGCCAGCTTCGTCGGCATTGCGGCCGATCACCCGCTGGCCGAGGCCGTCGCCGCCCGCGACCCGAAGGCCGCTGCCTACATCGCGGAGTGCCGCAAGGGCGCAGCGACGCAGGCTGAGATCGATACGGCGGAGAAGACCGGCTACGACACCGGCCTGAAGGTACGCCACCCGTTTGATCCCGACACCACCCTGCCCGTCTGGATCGCGAACTTCATCTTGATGGACTACGGCACGGGCGCGATTTTTGGCTGCCCGGCGCACGACCAGCGCGACCTGGATTTCGCCCGCAAGTACAGGCTGCCAGTGACGCCCGTCGTCCTGCCGCCCGGTGAGGATCGTGAGCGATTCACGATCGGCGACGAGGCCTATGTGGGGCCGGGCGTGATCTTCAACTCGGATTTCCTGGACGGGCTGGATATCGAGGCCGCCAAGGCCGCCGCGATTAACCGGATCGAGGCCGCGGGTGAGGGTAAGGGCGCAACCGTCTTCCGCCTGCGGGACTGGGGTGTGTCGCGCCAGCGCGCCTGGGGTTGCCCGATCCCGGTGGTGCACTGTCCCACCGACGGCGTCGTCTCCGTGCCCAAGGATCAGTTGCCCGTCGCACACCCGGACGACCTCGAATTCGGCAAGGCTGGCAACGCCCTGGACCAGCATCCCACCTGGAAGCACACGACCTGCCCCACATGCGGTGGGCCGGGGACGCGTGAAACCGACACCCTGGACACCTTCGTGGACAGTTCCTGGTACTTCGCCCGTTTCACGGACCCGAATGCGGCCCAGCCGATCGACAAGGCCGCTGCCGACTACTGGCTGCCGGTGGATCAGTACATCGGCGGCATCGAGCACGCCGTCCTTCACCTGCTCTACGCACGGTTTGTTACCAAGGCCCTGGCGGACCAGGGCATGTTGAGCGTCCGCGAGCCGTTCGCCGGCCTGTTCACCCAGGGTATGGTCACCCATGAGACCTACCGTCGCCAAAATGGCGATTGGGTCGAACCGGGCGACGTCGACGTGGTCGTCGAAAGCGGCATCCGCAGCGCCCGAATGACCGCCACGGGCGAGCCGGTCAGCGTGGGCGACATCGAGAAGATGTCGAAGTCCAAGAAGAACACCGTGGCGCCCGAAGTCATCTTCGACGCCTACGGGGTCGACGCCGCGCGCCTGTTCACCCTGTCCGACAGCCCCGCCGAACGCGACGTGCAGTGGACCACCGGCGGCGTGCAGGGGTCATGGCGGTTCGTCAACCGGGTCTGGGAGGAGTTCGACAGCCAGCCGCAGGTCGCACCTGCCGCCGAGCCGGATCCGGCCCTTCGGCGGGCGACCCACAAGTTGATCCGCCAGGTGACAGAAGCGATCGACACCTTCCGGTTCAACGCCGGCATCGCGCGTCTGTATGAATTCTTGAACCTTCTGAAAGCCAATCCGGCCACAGGCGCCACGCCGCCCGTGCTCGCAGCGCGCCACGAGGCCCTTTCGGCCTTCGCCCGCCTGATCGCCCCCTTTACCCCACACCTGGCCGAAGAGTGCTGGGCGCGGATCGGGGGCGCGGGAATGGTGGTTGCAGCCGCCTGGCCGGCGTTCGACATCGCCCTGACCGAGGATGCGATCAAGATCCTGCCCGTGCAGGTCAATGGCAAGCGGCGCGGCGAGATCTCAGCGCCGGCGGGCGCCGAACCCGCCGACGTGGAGGCCCTGGTCATGGCCGATCCGGAGATCGCCCAACGGCTGGAAGGCCTGACCATCGCCAAGATCATTGTGGTCAAGGACCGCATCGTGAATATCGTGGCCGCATGAAACTGTTTCTCACATCCGCATGGCTGGCCGCGACGCTGGCGCTTGGCAGCTGCGCCGGGTTCCAGCCGCTGTACGGTCAGCAGGGCGTCGTCAGCAGCCTTGCGGCCATCGAGGTCACGGCGCCGTCGGGCCGGACTGGCTATCTGCTGCGCCAGCATCTGGACGACGCTTTCGCGAAGAGGCCAGGTGCGGCGCCGGCCTATGCCATGGACCTGGCGATCGCTGAGGCTCGCTATCCCCGGGGGGTGCGGATCGACAACGTCGCGACGCGTTATGAGTACATTCTGACAGCGAGCTACGCCCTGCTCTCTCTGCCCGGCCGCGCTGTGGCCAAGCAGGGCCAGGTTCGGGTCGAACTGACCTACGACAGCGCCGACCAGCCCTATGCCTCGATCTCGGCGCAGCAGGACGCCCAGGATCGAGCGGCCGAGGAGGCTGCCCGTCGCATCGAGATGGAGCTGGCCGTCTGGCTGGCGAACGGCGGGAAGGTCGCCTCGCCCAAGTGATCCTCGCCAAGCGGCCGGATATCGAGCGGTTCCTCGCCAAGCCGGACCCGCAGATCCGGGTGGCGCTGATCTATGGCCGCGACATCGGGGTGGTCCGTGACCGGGCCAAGGAACTGGCCGGCAAGATCGCCGAGCTTCCCGACGACCCCTTCAATGTCGCCCTGCTCACCGACGGCGATCTGGACGGCGACGGGGCGCGGCTGGAGAACGAGCTGGCGTCCCAGTCCCTGATGGGCGGCCGCCGCCTGGTGCG
>JANPKX010000503.1:0-4053 GCA_031426235.1 Alphaproteobacteria bacterium
GCGCCGCCTGCTGTGCGCGGCGGTGACTTCACCACGACGCCCACGGCCTCGCCGCCTCAGCCGCCCTGCATCTTGCGGAAGAACTTGGCGCCCTGCTCGCCGCCGTTGAAGTACGCCTTCTGGCCGGCTTCATCGGTGATCTGCGCCCAGTGGTCGCGGACGCTCTCGACGCTGGCGTCGTGGCCCAGGTAGACGCCCTCGGTCTCGACGATCCGCGACAGGGCGAAGGCGCCGCCGCCGGCGGTCAGGATCGCGCCGGTGGGCGCGTCTTCCGAACAGAGGAAAACCACGCCCGGCGTCACATAATCGGGCTTCAGCTGCTCCAGCACGGCCGGTGGCATCAGGTTCTCGGTCATCCGGGTGGCGGCCACGGGACTGACAGCGTTGACGTGGATGTTGTTCTTCTGGCCCTCGAGCTTCAGCGTGTTCATGAAGCCGATCAGACCCAGCTTGGCCGCGCCATAGTTCGACTGGCCGAAGTTGCCGTAGAGGCCCGACGATGAGGTGGTCACGACGATCCGCCCATAGTTCTGGGTGCGCATGATCTCCCACACGGCCTTGGCCGGCTTGACGGTGCCGAACAGATGGACGTCCACCACGACCGAGAAATCGCCGAACTCCATCTTGGCGAAGGACTTGTCGCGCAGGATGCCGGCGTTCGCGACCAGGATGTCGATGCGCCCCCAGGCCTCCATCGCGTCGGCCACCATCCGGGCCACGCCCACGTCGTCGGTGACGGAAGAGCCGTTGGCGATCGCCTGTCCCCCCGCCGCCTTGATCTCCTCGACCACCTTGTTGGCGGCGTCCGATCCGCCGCCGGCTCCGTCCATCGAGCCGCCCAGGTCGTTGACCACCACCTTGGCCCCGCGACGCGCCAGCTCCAGCGCATGGGCCCGGCCCAGGCCGCCGCCGGCTCCGGTCACGATCGCCACTTTGTCGTCGAAGCGGATGTCAGCCATGAGATTAAGTCCTCGCCGGAGAGATTTGCGGGCGCGGTTGTGGGGCGGTGCGGCCGGGGCGTCAAGCCGAGCGCCCCGGCAAAGAGCGGCCCCGCCGACGGGCGGCGGGGCCAGTTGGACCGCAGGTCGACGATCAGCTGCGGGGCGCGGCCGAGACCTGGGCCTGTTGCTGAGCCTTGACGAACTTCACCAGGATGCGCTGGCCGATCAGGAACGGCGTGCCGGACGAGTCCACGACCACCTCGACGACGCGATCGTCGGTGCGCTCGGTGGGGTCGTCCGACTGCAGCTTGCGGGCGCCGAAGACGGCGGCGCGGCGCACGACCTTGCCAGGATAGATCTTGGCCGGGTCGCTTTCCGGCGACATCTGGACAGACTGGCCGATGGCCACTTGGCTTAAGGACCCTTCGGCGATCTCGGCGCGCACGATGCGCCCGGCCCGGGGTTCCAGGTCGAACATGTTGGAGACGTTCAGGGTCGAAGCGCCAGCCCCGGGGTTGGCATAGCGGCGCACGATCCGGCCTTCCGCCGGCGCGCGGATCACGCTGAGTTCCTGGTCGTAGCGCGCCTCGTTGGCACGGGCCTGGGCGGTGTCCACCATGGCCTGCTGTGCGGTGATCCGCGCCTCGGCTTCCCGCATCGCGTCGCGCGTCTGGTCCAGCTTCTGGGCGGCGACGAAGTTCGAGGGCGCCAGGGCCTCCAGCCGCCGGTGCTCGCGCCGGGCCGCCGAGAGCTGGACCCGCAGGAGAGCAAGGGCCGCGCGGGCCTGGCGCACCTCGGCCACGGCGCGCTCCGAGGCCAGGCGTGGCTGGTCGTCCTCCAGCCGCGCCAGCACCTGGCCGCGCGTCACGACATCGCCCTCCTGCACCAGCACGTCCTGGATCACCCCGGCCCGGCGGGCGGCGACCTGGATGATCCCGCCTTCCACATCGGCCTTGCCGTTGGCGATGGCGGCATAGGGGCTCGGGGCGGCCTGGGCGCTCGCGGCGGCGGCCTTGGCCTTCCGCGCCGCCGCCTGGTTGGACACCTGCCAGCCGCCCGCGCCGGCGATCGCCAGCACGACCAGGGTGATCCAGATAAAACGATTGCGCATGAAGGCGGGCATGGTGTTCAGGCTCCAGCGAGCTCGGGGTGGAGGCGGGGCGGCGCTACGGCGGGGATCGCGTGCGTCACACGCCGGTCGTCCAGGATCAGGCCGTCTTCCAGGTGGATGACACGGTCGGCAAAGGCTTCCAGACGTGGATCGTGGGTCACGCAGATGACGGCGGCGCCATGCTGTTTGGCGGCCCGTTGAATGAGCTTGATGACGATCTGGCCGTTCTCGCCGTCCAGCGCACTGGTGGGCTCGTCGGCGAACAGCAGTTGCGGGTTCTTGGCCAGGGCGCGGGCGATGGCGACCCGCTGCTTCTCGCCGCCCGAGAGCTCAGAGGGCCTCTGGTGCATGCGGGCTTCCAGGCCCACCTCGGTCAGGGTATCGGCGGCGCGCCGGCGGGCCTCGGCGGGCGTACAGCCCTGGTACTTCAGGATGATCGCCACCTGTTGCAGGGCGGTCAGGGCCGAGAACAGGTTGAACCCCTGGAAGATGAAGCCGCAGTGGTCCAGCCGGAAGCGGTCCAGCTTGCCGGACCGCAGGCTCCAGATGTCCGCGTTCAGCGCGCGAACCTGACCCTCGTCGGGCTTCAGCAACCCCGAGAGCGCCGCCACCAGGGTCGATTTGCCTGAGCCGGAGGGGCCCATCACCATGGTGACCTCGCCATGGCTGGCGTCGAAATCGACCCGCTTCAGCACCTCGATATGCGTGCGGCCGGTCTTGAATCGCTTGTAGACGCCGTGCGCCTGGATGGCGGTCGGGTTCGGGCTCATCTCAGGAGGTCCGCGGGCTGGCTTTTCTTGAGGATGCCCAGGGCCAGCAGCCCCGAGGCGCACGAGATCACGATCAGCAGAACAGAGACGCCCACGATCCACTGGATCGGAAAGCCCATGGGCAGTCCGGAGTTGACCGCCAGCAGATAGACGCCGCCCGTGAACAACGCCGTGGCGCCCAGGCCGGCGATGCCCACCCACACCGACAGCTCCATCACGATCAGCCTGAGCGAGCCCATCGACACGCCGAGCGCGCGCAGCGAGGCGTATTCCTTGATGCTGGACAGGATGGCGCCGCGCAGGGTCTGAGACGTGATCCCGACCCCGATCAGGAACCCCAGGAACACCGAGAACCCCAGGAAAATGCCGATGATCTGTTCGCTCATCAGCGCCCCCTCATTGGCCTTGGCCAGCTCGGGCCGCGTCCAGGCGCGATAGGCGCCGCCGGCGACGCGATTGAGCTGGTCACGCACGGTCTCGGCCCTCGCGGGGTCGGCGATGCGGATCATCAGGGGGCCGGTCTTGCCGTTCTTCACCTGCATGCCCATCAGGCGCAGGGTGTCGCGTGACAGCGTCACCGAGGCGTTATTGACGTCCGGATAGCCCTTGAGGATGGCGCGCACCCGCACCGTCTTGCCGTTCAGCGACGCCTCGTCGCCCAGCTTGACCCCGAGGCGCTTCAACTGGGTCTCGTCGATGGCCACCGAATAGGGTTCCAGCAGGGCTACCCGGGTCGCCTCCGGAAAGTCGGTGGGCAGGTTCACCGATCCCGGCCGGGTATCGACCATGTTCACGTTGATGAAGGTGGTGACGGCCTTCTTGCCGTCGGTCGGGCGGTTCACCCAGCGGCCGCCGTCGGCGTCCCAGCTGGCCACCTCGACCACCTCCGGGTTCATGTACATCTGCGGCAGCAGGCGCCCCGGAAGGGAGCCGCCACCTGAGTTGATCAGGCTCTCCATCTTGGCTGGGAGGATCATGATGTCGGCGCGGCTGCGGTCGATGGTGGCGGTGGCGCCCTTCACGATGCCCGTGAACATGCCGATCTGGGCCAGGATCAGGAGGCCGGAGAAGGCCAGCGCCACGACCGCCGCCGTGTAGCGCCGCCATTCGTACAGCAGTGTCGCCAGCGCCAGTGACATGGAGACGATAAGCCCTTCGTGCCGCGCGATTGCTCATCGCCAGCGCGGTTCGGAACCAGTGAATTCGCGGTAATCGAAGGGCGGGAAGGCTG
>JANPKX010000504.1:0-1523 GCA_031426235.1 Alphaproteobacteria bacterium
CCGAAGGCGTTGGCCCCCAGCATGTCGTAGTAGGACCCAGCGCCGCGCGTATCGATTGCCGAGTCGGCCAGGGAGATCACGAATATCTCGCTGAGGGCTAGCTTCATCCGCTGGCGCAGCTGGTCGGGGCCTGTGACGGCCTGCTCCCAATAGGTGTAGTAGAAGTCGGTCGCGTTGAGGTTGGCCGTCGGGCTGCTCGCGCGCAGCGTCGCAAGGCGGGCGTCCAGCTCGGCCAGGTGGCTCGGCGGCGCCGGCATGACCATCTGCTGATCTATCCATTGCGAGTACCCGGACGCCCGAACCTGGCTGATGCCGGCGTCCGTCGCGCCATAGGTAGCCTGGGTCAGGAACCGTGCCGCTTCGGCCGAGGTGGGCGGCGCCGATGACCCATCTGCGCCCGTTCCCCGCGCGCCGCTGCACGCTGTCACGGTGAGCAGCATCAGGGCGGCCAGGCAGCGCGCGGCGATGCGCGACATCGTATCCCCCAGTTTTGTCGCCCGACGCGGCTCATCTTGGTGAAGCCCGCCGGCGAAGTCCAACCTACCTTTTGCGCGTGACATAACTTTTACGCCATTTGACGGTACTTCCGTCGACGAATGTTGGAAGGGTTGTAAGGGTCGTGGCGTTAACGTCCCGAGTCAGCGAGGTGGCTTATGGCCGTATTTAATGCAGGGCTGACCGGCGTCGACTTCGACCTTCTGGATCTCGGCCCTCTGGCGGCCGGCGCGGCGTCGAGCGCCACGCCCACGTCGCTCCAGCTGGTCGCCAACGGGGTCGTCACTCAGCTCTTCGGCGCCGGCTTCGTGTTCGGCGCTTCTGGTCCCCCCACCGGCGGCACGATCGAACGGATCGTCGTCGGGGTCGCCGCCGGCCTGGTCTACGACATTACCGGACTGGCGCTCCCGGCCTCGACCTTCCGCGGCTGGGTGCTCGCGGGCGACAACGCCTCAGCGAAGGCGGGGATCTTTGCCGGCGCCGATTCGATGGTCGGATCGGGACTGGACGATCGCATTCGCGGCTTTGCCGGAAACGACACGATCGGTGCGGGCTTTGGCGCGGACGTCGCGGACGGCGGCGACGGCGATGACCAGGTCTTCGGCGGCGATGGCGCCGACACGATCACAGATTCCGGCGGCGCCAACTACCTTCGCGGGGACGCGGGCGATGACGTCGTGGTTGGCGGCGCCGCCTTTGATGACATCAACGGCAACATGGGCAACGACACCGCCTCGGGCGGGCTTGGGGACGACTGGGTCGTCGGCGGCAAGGACCAGGACATGCTGTTCGGCGACGACGGGGGCGACCTCGTCTACGGGAACCTGGGCGACGACACCTGCGACGGCGGCAATGGCAATGACACCATCCGCGGCGGCCAGGGGGCGGACACGCTATCAGGCGGCGGCGGGGCTGATTTCGTGTCTGGCGACCGGGGCGACGACACCATGGTCGGCGGCGCCGGCGCCGACATCTTACCTTCGTCCAGCGACGCCGGGCTCGACCGGGTGCTGGATTTAAGCCTTTCC
>JANPKX010000505.1:0-8597 GCA_031426235.1 Alphaproteobacteria bacterium
AACATCGCCAAGCTGATCGCGGACGTGGCGAAAGGCGAGCTCAAGGTACTGATCGACCGGGAATTCCCGCTGTCGGAAGCCGCCGCGGCCCATGCCTACATCGAAAGCCGGCAGGCGGTCGGGCGGGTGTTGCTGATCCCCTGAAGCCGGCTCAGCCGAAGATTTTCAGCCACAGGCCGACGAGGCCGAGCAGGATGAACGCCCACATCGCAAGGGAGAGCAGCAATGGAACGAGCACGCGCATGCGTCAGGCCGGTCCTTCCCCCAAGGCGACTGCTTGCACGATGATTGTCACCGAGACGTAAGAAACACCAGCCGATTCCCGCACAAGGACCCCTGGAGTTGCAACCTTACAACCCCCAGGGGACGGCACACACGGAGAAGGCGATGCCTAGAGCGAACAACGGTCCCGTTGAGATCGAGTACCAGACGTTCGGCGACGACCAGCCACTCACGCTGTTGCTGGTCAACGGCCTGGGATCGCAAATGACGCGCTGGCCCGAAGCGTTCTGCGAGATGATGGCGGCGCGGGGATTCCGGACCATCCGCTACGACAACCGCGATACGGGCCTCTCCACCTGGCCGACCGAGCGCTATGTTCTCAGAGACATGGCGAACGACGGCATGGCGGTGCTGGACGCCGTCGGCGCAACGCACGCTCACATCGCCGGCGTCTCGATGGGCGGCATGATCGTCCAGCGCATGGCGATCGACCATCCGGCCCGGGTGCTGTCGCTGACCTCGATCATGTCGGCGCCGTCTGGCAACGTGGTCGCCACGCCCGAGGCGATGGCCGTGATCAGCAATCCGCCGCCAAGCCCAGAGGCCGACTACGAGGCCTTCGTCACTCACGGGATGAAGAACGCTCGGACCATCGGCAGCCCAGGCTATCCCTGGACCGAGGCCGAACTGCGCGAGCGGGTGATCGCCGAGCATCGCCGCGCCTTCAATCCGGCCGGCGTCGGCCGCCAGCGCGCCGCCATCGGCGCCGACGGCGATCGCACCGCAGAATTACGCGGCCTCAAAGTACCGACGGTCGTCCTGCACGGCGCCGACGACCCGCTGGTCCAGCCCGTCGGCGGGATCGAAACGGCCGCCGCCATCCCCGGCGCCGAGCTGCGTGTGATTCCGGGCATGGGCCACGACCTGCCGCCCGGCCTCTACGACATCTTCGCCGACGCCATCCTCACCGCGGCGCGGCGCGCGCAAGCCCCCGCCTAGAACTCAAGGACGCATCATGGGACGACTTTCCGGCCGTACGGCCGTCATCACCGGAGCCGCCAGCGGCATTGGCCGAGCGGCCGCCAAGCTGTTCGCCGCCGAGGGGGCGGCCATGATCGTCGCCGACCGCGCCGAGGGCGTGAACGAGACCGCCGCCGCGATCCAGGCCGCCGGCGGTAAGGCCTCCGCCTTCGTCGGCGATGCGGGCGAGGACGCCTTCGTGAAGTCGCTGGTCGACCACGCCGTGACCAAGCACGGGCGGCTGGACGTGTTCTGGGCCAATGCCGGCATCTCCGGCGGCTTCGCGCCGCTGGAGGAACAGACGGCGGACTATTGGGCGGAGATCCTGCGAATCAACCTGATCGGGCCATTCCTGGCCGTGAAGCACGCCTCGGCGGTGATGATCCCTAACGGCAAGGGCTCGATCATCTGCACGGCGTCGGTTGCCGGTATACGCTCTGGCGCAGGCGGTCCGGCCTATTCGGCCTCGAAGGCGGGCGTCATCAGCTTGGTCAAGACGGCCTGCAATGAGCTCTACGGCACCGGCGTGCGGGTCAACGCCATCGCGCCCGGCCTGATCGAGACCGGCATGACCAAGCCGATCTTCGACGGCGCGCGGGCGCGCGGCAATGCGGACAAGATCGGCCAGCTCAATCCCACCACCCGCTATGGCGAGCCTGAAGAGATCGCCAGCGCCGCCCTGTTCCTGGCCTCGGACGATGCGTCCTATGTGAACGGCCAGACGATCGCGGTGGACGGCGGTCTGTCCAGCTCGCACCCGGTGGTGCGGCGGAAGCGATGATCCTGCTGCTGCGCCACGGCCAGACCGAGTGGAACGTCGAACGCCGGGTCCAGGGCCAGACTGAGTCCCGGCTGACCCCGCTGGGCGAGCGCCAGGCCGAGGCGATGGCGCGGCTCACAGCCGAGCTGGTTGCGCGGGATCCGGGCGGATGGCGGCTCGTGGCCAGCCCGATCGGCCGGGCGCGGAAGACGGCCGAGGCGGTAAGCCGGGCGACGGGGCTTCCTGTCGAACTGGACTCCCGCCTGGCGGAAATCTGCTGCGGCGAGTGGGAAGGCCGGCTGTGGGATGACATCTCGGCCGGTCTGCCGCCCGCGACGGATCGGATGACCTGGTTCTTCATGGCCCCGGGGGGCGAAACCTTCGACGACGTGGACGCCCGCGCCAGGGCCTGGCTGGCGGACCTCGAGCCCGAACCCGACCGAAAGATCATCGCGGTCAGCCATGGCGTCTGGGGTCGTCTCGCCCGCGGCGCCTATGCCGGGCTGGAGCGCCAGGCGACCCTCGACCAGGATGTGCCGCAGGATGCGATCTATCGCCTTCAAAACGGCCAGATCGACCGCTTCGACTGTGAGCCCTTCGAACTGGATTAGTCAGGGGTCGATGCTCCGCCACGCCCTCATATGTGCCGCCGCCCTGCCTATGCTTAGCGCGGCCCGCCCCCAGACCGTCGACTATCGGATGGGCCTGTCCGTCGCGCCCGGCGGCGCGGTCGCCGACGTCGAGCTTCGCCTGCGCGGGGATGACGACGGCGAGACGCGGATGTCGATCCCCACCGCCCTCGCGGGCGACATCACGGTCAAGGGGGCCCGGGCCGCAGCGTCGGAGGGCGGCTTGCGGGTTCTGCGCCACAGACCGGGGGCCAAGCTGACCGTGCGCTACAGGGTCCGTCTTGCTGGGACAGCCGCCGCCGTGACCGCGCTGGGCGACGCAGTCTTCGCGACACCGCAGGATCGGGACAAGGCGCCGGCGACCTTCGCGTGGGGCAAATTGCCGGCAGGCTGGCGCGTCGCGTCCGATCTTGAGCACGGCGCGATGGGCCGGGCCCAAACCGTGGCGGATTCGGTGGCTTCCGTCTTGGCGGCTGGCCCTGGCCTCAGCGTGGCGACGCGTGAGGCCGGGTTCCGCGCCGTGGTCGCCGGCGACTCCCGCCGCGCCGAGGCGTTGGCCGACATTGCCGCACCCGTCATCGCGGCGAGCCGCGCCTACTGGAGCGCGCCCGCCGAGCCCTATCTGGTCGTGGCCGGACCCTTCCTCGGTGCGCCCAAGGATCGCGGCGGCGACGCGGCCACGGTAGCGGAGGGGGCGCTGGCGGACCCCGCCCTGCGCGCCGACATCGCCCGCGCCCAGCTTGCGGCCTGGATCCCGGCGCGGCTGGCGCGAGCGCCGTCCCCACCCTGGTTCGACGACGGCTTCCGCGATTTCCTCGCCCAGCGGATCCTGCTGCGCGCCGGACTGACCCCGCCCAGAACCGCCGTCGCAGACTTCGCCGAGGCCGATTCGAGCCGCGATCCCAGCCGTCGAGGCGCCCTGCTGGCGCTGAAGTGGGACGAGGCCATCCGCATCGCGAGCGGCGGCAAGGCCGATCTGGACGACGTGATCCGGCGCATGGGCGACCACTACCTCCAGTTTCCCCTCGGCCAGGGTCCCGACGTGGTCACCGGCCTGGTCAGCGCCGCATGGGTGACGGCGCGCCTGGACCTGCGCCCCGACATCGCCCGCTTCGCAGCCGGCGGCGTCGTCGATCTGCCGGACGAGCTGTTCGGCGGCTGCCTGCAGGCGCGGGTCACTATCTCGCCCGGCTTCGACGCCGGCTTCGATGCCGAGGGCTCCTTCACCGCCCGAACAGCGCGCGGCGTGCGCACGCGGGGGCCGGCATGGAACAGCGGGCTGCGCAATGGCATGCGTCTGGACGCCTGGACCTATCAGGCGGGCGACATGACCCGACAGATCGAGCTGACCGTGCGCGCGGCGAACGGCAAGGGCCGCGTGCGCAAGCTCGCCTTCTGGCCCTACGGCGACGCGGACGTGCGCACGCGACGCCTGCAACTGACCCCGGGGATGAGCGCGCCGCAGATCGCCGCCTGCGGCCAAAAGATCGGCGGGCTTTGAGGGTTCCGCGCAGGCCTCAGTCCGGGGTAGAACCTTCGCCTCTGTGATCACTGCCCGAACGGACCATGGCCGGACATTCCAAGTTCAAGAACATCATGCACCGCAAGGGCCGCGCCGATTCCGCGCGCTCCAAGCTGTTCTCCAAGCTCTCGCGCGAGATCACGGTGGCGGCCAAGCAGGGGCTGCCCGACCCCAACATGAATGCGCGGCTGCGCCTGGCGGTGAACAACGCCAAGGGCGAATCCCTGCCCAAGGACGTCATCGAGCGGGCCATCAAGAAGGCGTCGGGCAACGATGCGGAAGCCTATGAGGAAATTCGATACGAGGGCTTCGGGCCCGGTGGCGTCGGCGTCATCGTCGAGGCCCTGACCGACAACCGCAACCGCGCGGCCGCGACCGTGCGCTCCACCTTCACCAAGAACGGTGGGAACCTGGGCGAAACCGGCTCGGTGTCGTTCATGTGGGATCGTGTCGGCCAGATCGTCTATGGCCCGGCCGCCGGCTCCGAAGACAAGGTCATGGAAGCCGCAATCGAGGCGGGAGCCGATGACGTGGAGAGCGACGAGGACGGCCACATCATCTTCACGGCGTTCGACCAGCTCGCAGAGGTGGCGGCGGCCCTGGAGTCGGCGCTCGGCCCTGCGAAGTCGACCACCCTGGCCTGGCGACCCAAGGCCCTGACCCCGCTCAGCGGCGACGGGGTCGCCACCCTGATGCGCCTGATCGAGACACTTGAGGACGACGACGACGTCCAGACGGTCTACTCCAACGCCGACATCTCGGCCGAGGAGCTGGAGGCGCTTTCCGCGTGATGACCAAACCACCGCCAGAGGATCCGCGGATCACCGACCTCAACCGCTATCGCAAGCAACGCGATCGCGCGAAAAAGGTGCGTCCCAATCCCAAGGCCCAGATGCGCGAGACCGTTCTGGGGACCAACCCTCGCGCCGGCCTGATCCTGGCGGCCGCCATCGCCGCCTTCCTGCTTTTGTTCGTCGCTCCGATCATCGCCGCGAATTTCTTCTGACGACCGAGACTTGCGCGCCGTGGCGTCAAGCGCCCAAGGTGTCGGCAAATCACCACGAGGGGGACCCCATGCACCGTCACGCCGCCAGCCTGCTTGCCGCCAAGACCGCCGCCATCGGGCTGGGCCTCACCGGGGCCGCCCAGGCCGCCGACTTCGTGACCATTCCCCTGGAAACCACGGTCAACGCCTCCGCTCCCGCGGCCTGGGCCAAGATTTCCGGCTACTGCGACATCGGCGCGTGGCTGAGGACAACCTGCGTGATCACCTCAGGCAAGGACGGCGAGATGGGCGCCGTGCGGCGCATCGCCGGCCGCATCGACGAGCTGCTGGTGGCCAAGACCGCGTGGTCCTACAGCTACTCCCAGCCCAAGTCGCCGATCGACTATCACGGCACCGTCGAGATCCAGCCGATCGACAAGGGTCACTCCAAGCTGAAGTACACCCTGGTCTACGACGCCGAGCCCCTCGCCACCCCGGAGGCCAAGGCCGCCGACAAGGACCGCCGCGCCAAGCAGTTTACCGGCATCCTGGCCACCATGAAGGCGATCGCCGAGGCCAAGTAGCGGCCCTCCCGGTTAACTCGCCGGGACGCTCGCCAGGAAGACCTTGAGGTCCTGCGCGGAGCGGTCCGGAATCTGTTCCATCGGCACGTGGCCGACGCCGGGGTAGGTAATCAGCCGTGCGCCTGGGATCGCGGCGGCGAGGCCCCGGGCGGCCGCGACCGGGATCAGGGCGTCCTGCTCGCCGCTCATCACCAGGGTCGGCGTCTTGATGCCCGCGAAAGTCTCCAGCGTCACGGATCGACGTGCA
The DNA here is from genome assembly GCA_031426235.1 of Alphaproteobacteria bacterium. GTDB lineage: Bacteria > Pseudomonadota > Alphaproteobacteria > Caulobacterales > Caulobacteraceae > Phenylobacterium. The sequence continues at coordinate 5,970 of JANPKX010000505.1, forward strand.
CCGCCCTGCATATTGAGGATTTGCGTCCGCCGCCCTGGCGCGCGCGCGAAGTCGGCATAGCGATCGACCAGGGCCGGGGTCACCAGCGCGGGGTCCAGGTAGGCCTGCTTCAACCCGCGCTCGGCCAACGGCCGGGGATCGACACGCTCCAGCACAGCGCGGCCGATCGGGTTGGCCAGCAGCTTGAACACCAGTGGCGACCCCTTGCGATCGCCCGCAGCCGGATAGCCGGCCGCATCCACCAGAACCAGCGCCTCAAGCCGCTCGGGATGGGCGAGGGCATAGTTCCACGCCACGGCGCCGCCCATGGAATTGCCCGCCAGGATGAACCGCTGGACGCCGAGGCGGCGGGTCACGTCATCCACCACCTCCACGAAGCCCTCTGTGCCGGCCACATAGGCGTCCGGCGCGCGGGTCAGGCCATGAACAGGCAGGTCGAGGGAGATCAGCCGATATCCTGGCCTTAGGCGGGCGACCCACGGCTCCCAGGCGTGCAGCGAGGCGGCGAACCCGTGGACCATGACCAGCGGCCGGCCGGCCGGATCGCCCTCGTCGCGGTAGTGCACCTTGAGGCCGCCCGGCAGGTCCATGTAGCGGGAAGCCGGGTTGGCGTAGCGGGCTTCCAGCGTCGACCACGCCAGATCGGGCTTCGCACAGGCGCTGAGCCCGGCGGCCCCGAACAGACACAGTATCAGCACCACCAGCCGCCGCATCAACGCCTCCCAAGCTACAGCACACGATGACAAGCTTTCAGGTGCGTGCAAGCGGGCCGACGCCAAGATCGGCGTTCGGTATTGGACCCCGCGGCCTCCGCCGGGCTAGAAGCAGCGACGGGTTCGGGGGACGGGAGCATCATGCAGCGACGCAAGGTCGATCGGGCGCAACGCATGCGCGCACGCCGCATTTGGTGGGAGCGGAACGGCGCGTTCGTGCGGGGTTTCCTTGTCGGCGGCGGCCTGACCGCCCTTGGCTCTTGGATTTTGCAGATGGTGATAGCCCTATAGCCCGCGCGAGCCCGCCCATCGGCGCTTCAGACGCCGCCTACGAAGACTGGGCCCGGACTGAGGTCGCCCATTGGCGGATGCTGACCTTGCGCCCGGCGAGTGCGCTGGACCGCGCGGCCAAGTCCGTGCAGGGGCGCATCAATCGGCTGATCCCCGAAGCGGTGCACACGACCCTCACCAACGTCATCCAGGGCCTGACCCGGACGATCTTGACCGGCGCGGATCTCACGACAGCCGCGCCGCTGACCGGTGCGGGGCTTGCCGAGCGGGACCGCCAAGCGCGTGCCGCCATCGATGCCTATCGCAAGACCGCCGCCGTCGAGGGCGGCGTCGCCGGCGCAGGCGGCTTCTGGCTGGCCCTGGCGGACTTCCCGGCGCTGCTGGTGATCAAGTTCAAGCTGCTGTTTGAAATCTCCGCGATCTACGGCCACGAGGCCGACCGGTTCGACGAACGCCTGTTCATCCTGGGCCTGTTCCAGCTCGCGTTTTCCAATGGTGATCATCGCGCCCAGGTCTTCGCGGATCTGGAGGGGTGGGATCAAGGAACGCACCCCGCGGACTTCGACCACTTCGACTGGCGCACCTTCCAGCAGGTCTACCGCGACCACATCGACCTGGCGAAGCTGGCGCAGATGATCCCGATCGTCGGGGCGCCGATCGGCGCCGTCGTGAATTGGAAACTGGTGGAGCACCTCGGTGAGACCGCCATCAACGGCTACAGGATGCGCTGGCTGGCGAGGTCGGGCGATGCTTAGGCTCGCCTTCGCCCTGGCCCTGTGCGCCGGCCCGGCGCTGGCCCAGCCGATCACGCCGGCGGCTGTGAGCGCCTTCGTGGCCGAGCGTCAGCGGACCTGGAATGCGCGCGCGTTCGACGCCTATTTCGCCGGCTTCACTCCCGACGCGCGCTTCACCGACCAGGCCTATGTCGGCGACAAGCCGCCCGTGCCGTATGGGACCAGCACCCTGGCCCAGGCGCAACGCCAGGTGCGCCGTGCGGCCGCCCGCAGTCGGGAGACAGCGCGGATTTCGGCCCTGACCATCGCACCCGACGGACGGACCGCCCAGGTCAGCCTACAGGTCGTCTCGACGCTCGACGACGGCGGCAAGACCCGAACGCTTTGCGCCGCCCGGGTCATGGCCCTGACCACAGCCCACGGCTCGCTGCGTGCCGCGCGCCAGACGGACACCATTTTCAGATGCCGCCGATAGTTCCCCCGCGTCTCAAGGTCGGCGTCGATGTGCCATGGGTCACCAGCTGGTCGACCGAGACGCAGGGCGGGGTTGGCCCATGCCCCACCGTCGATGGCGCCATGGCGGCCCTTCAGGTCTGGAAACCTGGCGTCGGCGCCCCGCTCTTCTCGCGCAACCATCTGCGTCGCCAGCGCGACAGCGTGCGCGCCATGCTCTGCCCGATGTGCGGCGAGCCGACGCCGGCCGACGACCGATGGACCCAGACGGGCAGCTTCCAGGCGGCCGGCGTGCTGCGCGCCCGGGGCTTTGGCACAGCCTTGCCCGCGGAGATCGAGGACGAGCGCGTGCTGCTCGACGCCGGCGCCATCGCGCCGCTCCACATGGCCTGCGCCCTGGCCTCCCTGCGCCGGTGCCCGCACCTGAGGGCGCTGCC
>JANPKX010000506.1:0-4396 GCA_031426235.1 Alphaproteobacteria bacterium
CAGATGATCTTCACCACCTCAAGGTTGCGCTTGGTGGCGTCGCCGCCGATGCAATAGGTCTCGCCCAGCCGTCCCTTGGCCAGCACCAGCAATAAAGCCTCGGCGTGATCGTCCACGTGCAGCCAGTCGCGCACCTGCCGACCGTCGCCATAGACGGGGATGGTCTTGCCCTCCAGCGCCCGGGTGATCACCGTCGGGATCAGCTTCTCGGGAAACTGGTAGGGGCCGTAGTTGTTCGAGCAGTTGGTCAGCACCATCGGCAGGCCGAAGGTGTGGCCCCAGGCGCGGACCAGGTGGTCGGCCGCGGCCTTCGAGGCGGAATAGGGCGACTTCGGATCGTAGGGCGTGGTCTCGGTGAAGTCGCCGTCCTCGCCCAGCGCGCCGAACACCTCGTCGGTCGAGACGTGGTGGAATCGGAACGCAGCCTTCCTGCCGCCCTCCAGCTTGCCCCAGTACGCGCGCGCCACCTCCAGCAGGACCGCCGTGCCCATGATATTGGAGCGGACGAAGTCGAGCGGCCCCTCGATGGCGCGGTCGTTGTGGCTTTCGGCGGCCAGATGCATCACGGCGTCGGGCTGATGGCGCGCGAACACCGCCTCGACCTTGGGCCGATCACAGATATCGACGTGCTCGAAGGCGTATCGCGCGTCGCCGGCGACACCGGCCACATTGTCCAGGCTGGCCGAGTAGGTGAGCCCATCCAGGTTGACGACGGAATGCCCGTCGGCCATGGCGCGGCGGACGACCGCCGACCCGATAAAGCCCGCCCCGCCCGTGATCAGGATCTTCAATGACACCCCCAGGGCTGAAAAAAGCGACGCCTCCATTACTACGAAGGGCGGTCTGTTCAAGGCGGCACATTATCCACGAAAGGCCTGAACCAAGCGTGACCATGCGTCCGGTCGGTGAGCTGGCTGCTGTAAGATGGCGGTGTCGATCGCGCGCTAAAAGATTGGAAACGGCCGGTCACCTACCATATCGGCTTCGTGCTGCCGGCGATGCACTGTGTGCGGGCGGCCGTCGAACGTAGCTGTGTTCGCCGACGCGCATAGCCGACTAAGGGGAAATCATGTTCCAATTCGAGGACGCGAAGCCCAAGCACAGGCCGACGTCGTCTCCTGTGGCCGAAAAGAGGGACGAGCTTCCTGAGGTCACCCACAAGGCCCTGCTGGCCTGGGCTGAGCATTGCGTGGAATGCGCCGCGCCGGCCTGCTACTCGACCTGCGATCTGTTCCTGGCGACGTCCGCGGGGAAGTGCCGGCGGTTCGAAGACGGGGTCGTGGCCAATAGCCACTATGCCACGGCCGACGGGCCTGCAGCGGAGGTCCGGTTTCGCCGCTGGGGCAAGCTGGAGGCGCAGGGCAGCGCGGCGCTCATGCCCGCCGATCGCGTGAAACTGACCGAAACCGCGCTGAGGCTGGCGAACCCCGTGGTGTCCCGAGCCGGTCGCGCGCTCACCAAGCTGACCGGCCAAACCCGCTGGGCGACCGCGATGGAGGCCCTGCACAAGCGTTTGAACGATCGACTGTCCTCCAGCGCGACAGTCGCCGTCTACCCGGATGCGTTCCTTGCCGAGATCGTGAACCCAGGAGCCGAGACGGTCAGGCTCACCTTCACGGCCATGATCGACAAGTTGCGCCTGCCTCGGGAAATCCCATCCGAACAACTGCCCCGGCCCCTGGCGATCGCGATCGAAACGCCGCCGGGATTTTCGCAGCATGTGGTCCAGATCGACGGGATGCTGGACATCCTGCGATCCGGTCTGCCGTTCAACCTGGCGCTCACGCCAGCCGATGGTGAAGATCCTCACCTGATCTTTCAGCGCCTGGATCTCGTGGCATTCAGCAAAGAACGGCCGTCCGCGAAGGCCACCGACACCAAGATGGCGCACAGCAAGCCGGCCAAGCTTGTCATCTTCGATCTCGACAACACGCTGTGGGAGGGAGTCCTCCTCGAAGGCGAGGTTAAACTCCGCGACGGCATCGCCGACCTGTTCCGGACCCTCGATCAACGCGGAATTCTGTTGTCCGTGGCCAGCAAGAACGCGCACGACGATGCGATGGCCAAACTGCAAGCCCTCGGCCTTGCGGACTATATCCTGCACCAGCGGATCGGATGGGCTCCCAAGTCGGTGGGCGTCGCCCAGATCGTCAAGGCTATCGACATTGGCGCGGACACCGTCCTGTTCGTCGACGACAATCCCTTTGAACGCAGCGAGGTCTCCGCGGCGCTTCCCGAGGTGGAGGTCCTGCCCGAGACCGTCATCGAGGGTCTGGCGAACCATCCGCGCCTCCAGGGCGCGGTGACGGCCGAGTCGCAGCAGCGCCGTCAGATGTACCGCGAAGCGATGGTCCGTGAGGCCGTGGCCGAAAGCTATGGTGACGACTATCTCGCCTTCCTGCGGGATTGCGAAATCACGGTCACCATTCGTCCCGACAGGCCGGATGACTTCGATCGCATCGTGGAACTGGTACAGCGGACAAACCAGCTGAACTTCTCGGGCCGTAAATACAGCCGCGAGGAAATCTCCGCCATTCTCGCCGAGCCGGTGAGGGAACGGCACGTCGTGATCTGCCGCGACAAGTTCGGAAGCTACGGTGCGGTAGGCTTCTGTCTGTCCAGTCGTGCGCCGTCCACAACGGGTGGGGAGGCGCTTGTCATCGAAGACTTCATGCTGTCGTGCCGTGTGCAGGGCAAATTCATCGAGCAGGCGCTCTTCTGGCGGCTGGCCGAGGACGCTGGGCGGCCTCCCGCATCGGAAGTCATCGTCAACTTCAAGCGCACCGACCGTAACAGGGCCGCAGAAATGGTGCTCGACAAGATCGGGTTCACGCCAACGGACGACGGGCGGTTGCACCGGATCCTCGCACCCGGCGACCTCTCGGTGGACTTCCTTACGATCGAAACGTGAGGCGACGCTTGAGACGCGACGCGATCGGCATCCAGTCGAAAGCGCCGCGCACCTTCAGGGCGAACACGGAAGCCGAGTCCGCAGGATCTGCCGAAGTTCGGCCGCGCGAGATGTCGCTGTCGCCTTCGTGGATCGCCTGCGGCGCGACGGTGTAGACCCGACAGTAGCCTGCCGCCCTGGCCAGCTCGATGATGCGCTGATCGTGATCCCCGTAAGGGAAGGCCAGCGTATCCACCGGCCTGTCCAGCACCTCGGCGAGCATGACACGGGACTGCGTCAACTGCCGTCCGACCTCGGCGTCGGACAACGTCGTAAGTTGGGGATGGTCGATCGTGTGGGAACCGAAGGCGATCAACTCAGGCGGCAGCGACCTCAGCTCGTCGGCCGTCATGACAACCTCATCGCGGTCGCCTGCGCTCTCCATGGTCCAGCCCGGCGAGCGCCCCAGCCATCCGGTCGGGACGTAGATCGTCGCCGCCACATTGTAGCGCACCAGCGCGGGAAGTGCGTGCTCCCGCACGGACCGAAACGCATCGTCAAAGGTTACCGCGACATTCGGGCGGTCGGTCGCGAGTGGGCCGGTCCAGCCTGGATCTACAATGTTTGCGACGCGGCTCAGGTAAGCCATCTGGCTGGCGAACTCCGTGGCCCGCGTCGACGGGACGGCGTGATAATAGAGGATCGTCAGCTTTGGGCGCTGTCGACCCAGGCGCGCCCCGGCGTCCCAACCCGCTGCGATCGCGGTCTTGATGGTGGTCTTCAGACTCATTTCGCGGCGTCGTAGCCCGCGAGCCACTCGCGCCGTCGGCGCCAGACTTCGTCCCACTTGGTGCGAGCCGCGCCGGGGGCGTCTCTGCGCCCCGAGACGAAGCGGCTGCCGAGCATCCGAATCACGGACCAGATCAACAGCAGTCCCCGGCCGGCCGCGAAAGCCGCGCTGTTCCAGTGTTTCCGCATGAGGGTGACCCTACCCCTGGCCGTCTTGATGATCTTCTCGGCGCCGGTGACCTCCGACATGCCTCCCATGTGAACGATTTCGGCCGCCGGCGAGATGCCGGGACGCGCGCCCTCCCGCTTGGCCCGAAGGCAAAGATCAGCCTCCTCGGCATACATGAAGAAGGTCTGGTCGAACCCTCCCAGGCGGCGCCAAAGGTCCGCATCGATCATGAGAAAGCAGCCCGTGACGATGTCGACGTCACGGATGGTGTCGCGTTGCCAATCCCCATAGGCTTCAGAATTGAAGAGCCGGCTGCGCGGGAAGATGTGAGTGAGGCCAAGGGCGCCACAGAGGAGGCTCCACGGTGTCATCCGGCGCCAGCAACTTGTGGGATTCAGCGAAAGGTCCGGGAAAAGCGTACGCCCGCCCCAAATTCCTCGATCGCGCTGACTTTCGGCGAAGCGCCACAGTTCGGTGTGGCTGTGCTTCAGGGTGATCGTGTCCGGATTCAGCAGCAGCAGGCGCCGGCCCCGCGCGCGCTCGGCGGC
>JANPKX010000507.1:0-3799 GCA_031426235.1 Alphaproteobacteria bacterium
CGGGCCACCGCGCCCATCAGGCCGACCCCGCCGCCGCCATAGACCAGCTTGACGCCGGCGTCGGCCAGACGCTTGCCCAATCCGGCCGCCGCCGTCAGAAAGGCCGGGTCGGCCTCGTCGGACGATCCGCAGAACACGCAGGCTGATTCCAGGCGCTGGCTCTCACGCCGCATGACGCATACTCCAAGATGAAATGCAGGCCCGCGCTTCCAATCCCCGCCGCGCCGGCCCAACTGATGACGAGAGTGAGTTGAGGGCAACCGTGCAGCGCCGTCCAGTTTTCATCGCCGCGCCCCTGCGCGCGGCCGGGGTCTGACGCGCATGGCGCACAGCGACGTGATGCGTGCGCGCTTCAGCGGCCCGGGCGCGATCGCCACAGCCGAGGCGAAGTTCGACTTCTGGGCCTCCATGCGCGACCTCTGGGGACTGGTCATGCGGTCCGGCGCGCCGCAACTGCGGCTGCGAATCGCCGCGGCCCTGGTGCTGGTCTTCGTCGGCAAGCTGTGCGGCGTGATTGCGCCGCTGATGCTGGGCGACGCCATCAACACCCTGAGCCCGCTGGCGCAGGGCGGCGTCGTGGTCGGGGCGACGTTCGTGACCCTGGCGCTGGCGTTCGCCGTCCTCCGCCTGGTCGCGGCCTGCGCGCCCTACGCCCGCGACGCCATTTTCACGCGGGTCTCGCAATCGACCATGGCCCGCGCGGCGATCGAGAGCTTCAGCCACGCGCTGTCGCTGTCGCTTGACTTCCACCAGACCAAGCAGACGGGAACCCTGTCGCGGGTGATCGACCGTGGCGCGCGGTCCACCGACTTCCTGATCCGCAGCCTGATCTTCAGCCTCGGCCCCACGTTCATCGAGCTGTTCCTGGCGATGGCTGTGATGGTGATACGGCTGGACTGGCGGTTTGCGCTGACCGCCTTCGTCACCCTGCTGATCTATGCGGTGATCACGTTCAAGATCACCGACTGGCGGCTGAACCACCGCCGCGACCTCAACGAGGCCGAAAATCTGGCCGCGGGCCTCTCCAACGACGCCCTGCTCAACTACGAGACTCTGAAGGCCTTCGGGGCCGAGCAGCGTCTGGTGGACGCCTACGGCCGCGCCATGGGTCAGTATGTGGACGCCAGCTCCAAAGCCAACGGCTCGCTCAACCTACTGAACGGCGCGCAGTCGCTGATCCTCAACGTGGGCCTCGCCGCCATGACCGTCATGGCGGGCTATGAGGTCGCCGGGGGCAACCTGAAGATCGGCGACATCACCGCGGCGATCTTCCTGCTGTCCGGGCTGTACGGGCCGCTGGGGATGCTGGGGTTCCAGTACCGGGAGATCCGTCAGGGGCTGATCGACATGGAACAGATGGTGGCTCTGGGCGCCATCAAGCCAGACATCACCGACGCTGAGACGGCCGAGCCGCTGCCGCCGGCCAGCGGGCAGGGCGCCGCCATCACCTTCGAGGGCGTCAGCTACCGCCACGACGCCCGGTCGTCCGGGCTGCTGGGCGTCAGCTTCGAGGCCAAACCGGGTCAGATCGTGGCCCTGGTCGGGCCTTCGGGGGCAGGGAAGACCACGGCCGTGCGGCTGGCGATGCGGCTGCTGGACCCGCAGAACGGCCGGGTTCTGATTGACGGCGTCGACATGCGCCAGGTTCGTCAGGCTGAACTGCGCCGCGCCGTGGCCCTGGTGCCGCAGGATGTGGCCCTGTTCAACGACACCCTCTACGCCAACATCGGCTTTGCGCGGCCGGATGCGACGCCCGCCGATGTTCGCGCCGCGGCCGACGCAGCCGAACTGGGCCCCTTCATCGACGGCTTGCCCGACGGCATGAGCACCCGGGTGGGCGAGCGGGGGCTGAAGCTTTCCGGCGGCGAGCGTCAGCGGGTCGGGATTGCCCGGACCCTGCTGGCCGACCCGCGCCTGCTCATCCTGGACGAGGCCACCAGCGCCCTGGACGGCCCCACCGAGGCGGCGATCCAGGACACCCTGCGCAAGGTCAAGGCCGGCCGCACGACCCTGGTGATCGCCCACCGCCTGTCCACCATCGTCGACGCCGACCAGATCCTGGTGCTGCGCCGGGGCAAGATCGTGGAGCGGGGCGCCCACGCCGAACTGCTGGCCAAGACCGGCGAGTACGCAGCGCTTTGGCGGCGACAGACGCGGGAAAGCTGAGCCGAAGGCCCGTCAGGATCCGGCCGTGAGGCGAGTGAACAGGCCCACCAGGTCGGCCTGCCGCGTCGTCTCCGTCTTGGCGTACAGGCGGCTGAGATGCGTGCGCACGGTGGGCAAGGCGACACCCGTGGACTCGGCGATCCTGCGCGGTGTCTGGCCAGCCATCATGGCCAGAAGTACTCGGGTCTCGGAGGGCGTGAGGCGGTAACGGCGGACGAACGCCTCGGTCGGCGCGACCTTCGGCTCTGACGGCGCGCTCAGGAACAGGGCTGCGATCGCTTCGCCTTGCGGCTGGGCATGTGGTTGTGGGAGCGGCGTGAGCTGGACCAGCAGGTCCGGCTTGCCCTCCTGACCTGGGAACACCACCGAAACGCCAGCGTCCTCGATCCGGGAGCCGGCGCTGGCGGCCAGCGCGATGGCCAGCTGCTCGCCCGCCTCGCCGCGGGCCGGAACAAGACGCCCGTTGCGGATCGCCAGCGCACCCGTTTGCGCCATCAGCCGTTCCGCCGAGGGGTTCGCGCCTCGCACCCCGAACTTGGCGTCAAGCAGCACCAGTCCCGTGGGCAGGCCTTGCACCGCCGCCATCAGGTCGGCGGACTGGGCGGCCCGGAACTCAAGGATCTGGGAGATGCGCAGCGCGCGCTCGATATGCGGCAGGAGCTGTGCAACCCGCGCCTTGTGTGCGGCGGTCGCGGGCGTCGGGAGACAGACACCCAACCAGGTGAAGGCTTGCGGCGTCTTGGTCAGCACCCCCATGATCGTGTCGTCGATCCCCTGGGGTTGCGACCACTCGCGATAGAAGCGCCCCTTCAGAAACTGGTCGTAGTCGATCACGTCGGCCACGGACCAGACCTCGCCCGCCTCAACGTGGTGAACGATGCCCATGAACGGCGACAGGGCGACGAATTCCTCGGCCAGGCGCTTTTGCCAGTCGGGGTCGGTACCGACCTCGACGGGGTAGCTCGAGCGCACAAGGTTCGGCTGGTGCAGGGCGATCCAACCGGCCGAGGCGCCGACGCTCGCGCACACCTCCGCCAGCACGTGGGTCCATAGCTCAGGCGCCAGAGCGCACTCGTAGATGCGCCCCACGATCTCGCCGAAACGGCTGACCGACAACGCTGGGAGGACCGCACGGGCCGATAGGGAAGGCGTGCGAGACGTCATTCACCCGAATGACGCCGCCGCCGGCGCGGCTGTCAAGAGTAGGCATCCGACGGGCGCGGCGGCAGCAACCGCGTCAACGGCTGCGCCAACGTCGAGGGCGGCGGCGTCAGCACCTGCAACGACGGCTTTACCTTCGGGGTCAGCCCGTCGGTGGATGTGTCCGTGGTGATGCCCGTGTCGATCTTCCTGCGGAATGACGACATCCTGAACATCTTCTTCAATCTGCAGGCCAGCTCGTTCGTCCGCACCGTCGACGAGGCACAATCGGCCAACACCACGGCCAATTTCGGCCATACGATGTACTGGGACGGCCTCGTGTTCGACGACGCCACGCGGAACGTACAACTCACCTCGCTGACCACGGGGTTCGACTACCGCAATTCGGCGCGCCCGGCCGTGACCGGGGTGCCTGAGCCAGCCAGCTGGGCGCTCATGATTGTGGGCTTCGGCCTGGCAGGCGGCGGGCTTC
>JANPKX010000508.1:0-1510 GCA_031426235.1 Alphaproteobacteria bacterium
ATTCTGGCGGCCGACGCCGACGAAATCCGCGCCCTGACGGCCGCCATGTATCCGGGGTCCTGAGCCCGCTCAGCCCGGGGTCAGCCGAACGGGGTCCAGCAGGGTGCCGGGCGGGTAATGGTCACCCAGGATCATCATGCCGTCGAGGGTGGTCGCGGCCGGGATGACCACCACGCCATCCGGCTCGGTGGTCATGGCTGCCAGGTCGAGCCGGGCGATGGCGGTGCGGCGCGTCGGGGTCTCGGCGATCGTGAGCATCAGACCGTCGGCGCCCGGCTCGATTCCCGGGGCGACCAGGGTCACGGAGAGCATGCCGCCATGCGCCTGGAAGCTGATCTCGCCCTGGAAGCAGCCCGTGCCGCTCGGCGCTCCGGGCGCCAGGATCAGGTCGCTGTTTGGTGCGGCCGGAAAGACGAATCCGCCGTCCGCAGAGCGCGTCGCACCCGCCTGCACGCCGATAACGCCGCCGCTGGCTTCGACATAGTTGCGAAGGCTCAACTTTACGCCCCAGCCCAAGGTCACGACCCGCATCGTGGCTTCTCCTTCTTCGCGCCATCCTGCGCCTGAGGCGCAAGCGACAGCCTCGCAACCCCAGCATAGGCCCGCGACCAGCGCGAAACACAACCTGGGGACCCCGCTTTTGCCCACTGGCCAGCCCACATTCCCCTGGGGCGTGAACCACGTTGTGACCCGCTCCCCCAACGGTTAACGCTGCGCTAGAGAGTTGAGGTGAAGGCTGGGGAGCCTCGCCAGTGTTTGTATGGGGGATGCGATGCCTGGACTGCTGAACTTCAAGAGCGCGGCGATCGCCGCCGGCCTGGCCCTGGCGGCACTTGCCTCGCCGGCCTCGGCGACGACGACGCTGGTCAAGCTGACCAACGCCACGATGGATGGAACATTCCGGTCCTACATCAACGGCGGCGAGGTCTACTCGAACGGAATCAACTTCGCGATCCAAGAAATCGTGTCTGGCGATACCTACGACGCCTTCGCCTTCTGCGTGGACATCTTCCACCACATCGGACTGGGTCCGATCAATCTCACCTATGTGTCGGACAAGGGTCCCGGCGCGTCGGCGCCCACGACGACCTTCGGGCCGAACGCCTATCCGGTTGGTGCGCTGGCCAGGGTCACGGCGCTGGCGGATATCGGCTATGAACTCCACAACGCCGGAGCCCTGGGTCACAGCCTCCAGACGGCCGCAATCCAGTCCGCGATCTGGGCGACGATCAATCCGGGCGTGGTCAGCCTGCGGACGGACAACCTTTCGGCTGGGGATGGAGCCGCCTACACGGCGGCCTACAACTACTACCGCACGACCAACGACATCTTCGCCGCCGACCATCGCGTGTATTCGCTGCTTCCGCAGGACGGCTCGACGCAGGCCTTCGTGGTCGGCTGGCCGATCGAGGTGCCGGAGCCCGGGACCTGGGCGCTGATGTTGGTGGGCTTCCTGGGCGCGGGCAGCGCCCTGCGGTCACGGCGTACGCGGCCGGCGTGATCCGCCAGC
>JANPKX010000509.1:0-5368 GCA_031426235.1 Alphaproteobacteria bacterium
CAAGCTCACCGACCCCTCGGCGCCCGCCGCCAAGGGCAAGCCGGCCCAGAGGGCTGCCGGGAAGGCCAGGTCTCAGCCGCAGACCTATGTGGTCGAACGCGGCGATACCCTGTTCGGCATCGCCCGAAAGTTCGGGATCAGCGTCGAGGACCTGAAGGCGGCCAACGGGATGGGCCGTTCGTCGTCGATCACCCCGGGCCGTAAGCTGAAGCTGGGCGGCGAGGACCGCGAGACCGAAGCGGAGCCCCGCGCGACGTCGGAGCGTGCGTCCGCGACGTCCCGCAAACGCGCCGAGCCTGCCCCTGAAGTCGTGCCCCTGCAGTCCGACCGCGAGGCCGCCGGCCGCGTGGTCACGATCGACACGCCGGGGACGGCCTATCGTGTCCGCAAGGGCGATACGCTCGAGAAGGTCGCCCGCCGGCTCGACAGCGAGATCGACGACCTGGCGCGTATAAACAAGCTGAAGCGTCCCTATCGGCTGCAGCCAGGCCAGACAATCCGGGGGCCAGGGGGATCGGCCAAGGCCTATGTGGTCGCCCGCGGGGACACCCTGGCTGAGATCGCGCAGCGGTTCTCAACCAGCGTGGACAAGTTGCGTGCGGCTAATGGGCTTCGCCGCGGCGCCAGCGTCGCGCCCGGTCGCAAGCTACGCCTGCCGGCCGGCTACCGGGACCGTGGTGCGTTCGTTGCGCCGACCCGCGAGCCCGAGGCTCCGCCCACCGTCCGCTTGCCTGTCGAGCGTCCGCCGCCGGAGCCGCGTGCGACCCAGCCGCGGCAACCCGAGCCGCGCCAGACCCAGCCGGAGTTCCTGCCCGACCGGGCGCCGCCTGCGACAAGCCGCTCAGAGGGGTTGCCGGACCGACCCCAGCCCTATGTGGCGCCCCCGCGCAGCAGCCGGCCTTCGTCCACGTTCACGCCTTCGGGCGCGGTCAACGGGGCGCCCACGGCGAGCGCGCCGCTCAGCGACGCCCAGATTTCACAGATGGGCCGGGGCCTGTTCCAGTGGCCGATCCGCGGGACGATCCTGTCCGGCTTCGGCGACAAGGGTCCCAGCCAGCGCAACGATGGCCTGAACGTGCGCGCCAATGCCGGCGACCCGGTCCAGGCCGCCGCCGCGGGCGAGGTGGTCTATGCCGGCGACCAGGTGCCGGGGTTCGGGAATCTGGTTCTGATCAAGCACGCCGACGGCTGGGTCACCGCCTATGGCCACCTCAGCCGGACCAACGTGCGCATGCAGCAGAAGGTGATCCAGGGCCAGACCATCGGCGAGGCCGGTTCGACCGGCGGGGTTCCGGAGCCGCAGCTGCACTTCGAAGTTCGCTACGCGCCAACGCCTCAGGAACGTGCCCGCCCGGTCGATCCGCAGCTGGTGCTGCCGCGGTAGGGCCTACAGCGGCAGATCCCTGCCCAACTCGCCGGCGAGGTCGCGGATGAACTGCCATGCGACCCGACCGGAGCGGGCGCCGCGCAGTTGCGACCACTGCAGCGCGCGGCGGTCCAGGTCGGGCACCACCAGATCGAACCGCGCCGCATAAGCCTGGACGGCAGCCAGATACGTGGCCTGGTCCATGGGCGGGAAACCCACCCACAGGCCGAACCGGTCGGAAACGCTCACCTCTTCCTCGGCATCCTCGGCGGTGGCGATCAGGCCCCGGTCCTCGGCATGTCCTCGCGGCATCAGGTGACGCCGGTTGGACGTGGCGACGAACAGGACGTTCTCGGGCGGACCCGAAACCCCGCCCTCGAGCGCCGACTTGAGTGCCTTGGCGGCCGCAGCGCCCTCTTCGAACGAGAGATCGTCGCATAGCACCACGAACCGCTCGGGCCGGTTGCGAAGGGCGTCGAAGAGAGAGGGGAGAGCGGTCACGTCATCGCGGTCGACCTCCACCAGCCTGAGCGACGGCGTACTCCCGGCTACGGCCATGAAAGCGGCTTTCGCCAGCGAACTTTTGCCCGTGCCGCGGACGCCCCAAAGCAGGGCGTGGTTGGCGGGCAGCCGCTTGGCGAAGCGGGTCAGGTTTTCCGTGAACCGGGTCTTCTGGCGCTCGACTCCCACCAGGCTGTCCAGACTGAGGGCATAGTCCGGCGCCGCGTGGAAGCTGCCTGTCGCGGGCTCGTGCCGGAACAGGCGGGCGCCATCGAAGGCGATCGCGGCGCGGGCAGGCGGCGCCAGCCGCTCCAGGGCCTCGGCGATGCGGGTCAGCAGGGGCGCGAGGTCATTCGGCATGGGGTCTCGGCATAGAGCAGCGCTGGTTGCATTGCAAAACGAGGGGGTTCCGCATAGCTTCCGCCGACCAAAATTCCGGTCGCCCCCCGCGGCCGATACGCCCTGGAGCCCCAATGAGCGACCCCAATGCCCTGATTCAGGTGATCGGGATGCCGATCGCGCTGATCGTGCTGTTCTACTTCCTGATGATTCGACCCCAGCAGAAGCGCGCCAAGGAGCATCAGGCGATGTTGGCGGCCATCAAGCGCGGCGACAACGTCGTCCTGTCCTCCGGCATGATCGGCAAGGTCGTGCGGGTCGAGGACAAGGAAGTCGGGTTGGAAGTCGCCACGGGCGTCACCGTCAAGGTCGTCAAGGCGATGATCTCGGACGTGCGCACGCGCGGCGAGCCTGCCCCGGCGAACGACTCCAAGGCCTAGGCCAGAAAGACCACCTTCCAAATGCTGACTCTCTCACGCTGGAAGGTCGTCCTCGTCATTCTGGCGATTGTGTTCGGGTTCATCTTCGCGCTCCCCAACGCCATTCCCCAGAATGTCCGCGACGATCTGCCGGGGTTCCTCCCCAAGAAGACCCTGAACCTTGGCCTTGATCTTCAGGGCGGCTCCTACCTCCTGCTCGAGGTGGATATCGCCGCGTTGCGGACCGAACGGCTGACGAACATGAGCGAGGATGTCCGCACCAGCCTGCGGGCCGAGCAGATTGCGTTTACGAACCTGGGCGTCTCGGGCGGCGCGGTCACCCTGCGCATCACCGATCCGGCACAGGTCAACGCCGCCGCGCGCGCCCTGCGCCAGACGATCGGCTCGGCCCTACCGGGCGCGGCAGGCGGTCGCGATGTGACGGTCTCGACCGAGGCCGATCAGCGGCTGCGCCTGGCCTTCGTGGCCGAGGCGATGCAGGCCGAGGCGTCGCGGGCGGTCGATCAGTCGATCGAGATCATCCGCCGGCGTATCGACGAACTGGGCACCCGCGAGCCATCCATTCTGCGGCAGGGCACGAACCGCGTGGTTGTCGCCGCACCCGGCGAAAGCGATCCGGAGCGCCTGAAGTCGATCCTGGGCCGCACGGCCAAGCTGACTTTCCACATGGTCGACGACAACGCCGACCTGCTCGCCGCCCAGGCGGGCCGCATTCCGCCCGGCCGGCTCTTGCTGAACGACGAGGGGGGTGCGCCCATCCTTGTTGAGCGGCGATCGGTGGTCACCGGCGAAATGCTGACCGACGCCCAGGCCAGCTTTGACCAGCAGACCGGCCAGCCCGTGGTGACCTTTCGGTTCGACGGCACGGGCACGCGGCGCTTCGGCGACGTCACCACCAACAGCATCGGCAAGCGGTTCGCCATCGTCCTCGACGACAAGATCATTTCGGCCCCTGTGATCCAGAGCGCCATCATCGGCGGCAGCGGCCAGATCAGCGGCAATTTCACCGCCGCCAGCGCGAACGACCTGGCCGTCGTCCTGCGCGCCGGCGCCCTTCCGACGCGCCTGAACGTCGAGGAGCAGCGCACGGTCGGCGCCGAGCTGGGCGCCGACGCCATCGCCGCGGGCAAGATCTCGACCGTGGTCGGCTTCGTCGCGATCATGGTGTTCATGCTGCTGGCCTACGGCCTGCTGTTCGGCGGCGTCGCCATCGTGGCGCTTCTGGTCAACGGCCTGCTGTTGGTTGGGGCCATGAGCGCCACCCAGGCGACGCTCACGCTTCCCGGCATCGCTGGCCTCATCCTGACCCTGGCGGTCGCGGTCGACGCGAACGTGCTGATCTATGAGCGGATGCGCGATGAAATCCGCGCCGGCCGCACGGTGGCGATGGCGATGGACGCCGGATTCTCCAAGGCCATGAGCACGATCATCGACGCCAACCTCACGACCCTCCTGGCGGCGTTGATGATGTTCCAGTTCGGCGCCGGCCCCGTGAAGGGCTTTGCCTGGACCCTTTCGATCGGCGTGCTCACCTCGGTGTTCTCCGCCGTCCTCATCACCCAGGTGCTTCTGGCATGGTGGTTCTCCGCCACCCGCCCCAAGTCCCTGCCGATCGCGTAAGGGTCGAGACCAAGCCATGTGGCCCCTGATCAAGCTTCTCCCCGTCACCACCAACTTCCAGTTCGTGAAGTTCGCGCGGCTGGCGGCGATCTTCTCGACGCTGGCGGTGCTGGCCTCGCTGTCGCGCGCGCTTCTGCCCTTCGAAGGGCCGTGCGCTGGCCTGAACTGCGGCATCGACTTCAAGGGCGGCACAGTGCTGGAGTTGTCGACGGCGCCGCGCGCGGCCGACCTCAGCAAGGTTCGCACCGCTATGGAGGGCCTGGGGCTTGGCGATGTCCAGGTCCAAGCGTTCGGCAGCCCGACAGAGGCCGTGGTCCGCTTCCAGGCCCCCGACGGCGTCAGTCCGGCTCAGACGGTGGACAAGGTCAAGGCGGCCGTTCGGCAGTCGCTGGGCGAGGTGACGTTCAAGCGGACGGATGTCGTCGGCCCGAAGGTCTCCGGCGAGCTGTTCCAGGCGGGGCTGCTGGCGCTGGTCCTCTCGATCGGTCTGATGCTCGTCTACATCTGGTTCCGCTTCGAGCTTCAGTTCGGGATCGGGGCGGTTGTCGCGCTGTTCCACGACGTGTTCCTGACCTTCGGGATCATCGCCTTCGCGCGCCTCGAATTCAGCCTGACCACCGTTGCGGCCATCCTCACGGTGATCGGGTATTCCATGAACGACACCGTCGTGGTGTTCGATCGACTTCGAGAAAATCTGCGCAAATACAAGCGGATGCCGCTGCGTGAAGTCATCGATCTGTCAATCAACGAGACCCTGTCGCGCACCGTGATCACCGGCCTGACGGCGATGCTGGCGCTGGGTGGCCTGGCAGTGTTCGGCGGGCCGACCCTGTTCGGCATGTCGCTCGTGCTGATGTTCGGCATCATCATCGGTACCTATTCGTCGATCTACGTGGCTGCGCCAGTGATCCTGTTGTGGGGCGTGAAGCGTAACGACGAGCCTGCCGAGGCGCTGAAAGTCCCCACCCGGCCCTGATGTCTCGCAACGCGCCCAGCATCGACGCCTTTGGCAACGGTGGTTTCCGACTGGCGGGAGAGCGTCACGAAGGGTCAGTCCTGATCCTGGGTGACGCCGCCGCGCCCTGGGGCGTGCGCGCGATGA
>JANPKX010000510.1:0-1785 GCA_031426235.1 Alphaproteobacteria bacterium
GCCGGGATCGACCCCAAGACCGTAGAGATCGTGCTCATCGGCTCCAAGGATCTCAACGCCTTCGCCGCGCCCCGGGTCATGGGGTTCAATACCGGCCTCATCCTCGAGGCCGACGATCCCAACGAGCTTCAGGGCGTCATCGCGCACGAGGTTGGCCACTTGGCCGCCGGCCACAGCGCCCGGTCCGGCGACATGGCCAAGGCCGGGCTGCGGCCCTTCCTGTTGACCATGGGCCTGGGGCTGCTCGCCGCGGTCGCCGGCGCGCCGGACGCGGCCATCGGCCTGGCCAGCAGCGCCAGCATGTTCGGCACGATCGGCATGCTGGGCTACAACCGCGAACAGGAAAGCCGCGCCGACCAGGCCGGGGCCACCCTGCTGGACAAGGCCGGCCTGTCTGGCAAGGGCCTGGCCGACTTCTTCGACAACTTCCGCTACCAGGAGGTGTTCGACGAGGCCCGGCGCTACGCCTACTTCCGCAGCCACCCGATCTCGTCCGACCGTATCGAGGCCCTGCGCCGTCGGGTCGAGACCCAACCGAACTACGGCAAGGTCGACGACGCCGCCGCCGTGGCCGAGCACGCGATCATGAAGGCCAAGCTGGACGGGTTCCTCAACCCCCAGATCGCCATTGCCAAGTACGACGAGAAGGCGACGGATTACCCCTCACGCTATGCCCGAGCCATCGCCTACTACCAGCTCAAGGAGCCGGACAAGGCACTGAAGCTGATCGACATTCTGCTGACCGAGCAGCCGAAAAACCCTTATCTCTTCGAGCTTAAGGGGCAGATCCTGTTCGAGTTTGCCCGCACCGACGAGGCCGAGGCGCCGCAGCGCCAATCCGTCGCCCTGATGCCCAGCGCGCCCCTGCTGCGCATCAACCTGGGCCAGACTCTCATCGCCATGGACGACAAGGCCAAGGTCAGCGAGGGCGTGGGCGAACTGAAGCGCGCCCTGACCCAGGAAGAGGACAACGCGGTCGCCTGGCGCCTGTTGGCCGAGGCTTATGACAAGCTGGGCCAGGATGGCCTCGCCCGCCTGGCCACCGCCGAATACAACTTCAACATCGGCGACATGAGCCAGGCCAAGGTGTTCGCCATGCGGGCGCGAGAGAAGCTGAACAAGGGCACCCCGGAATGGCGTCGCGCGACCGACATCGTCCTGGTGGCCCAGCCGACCCGCGAGGATCTGAAGGATCTGGCGCGTGAGGGATCGGTCGGCGGCGGCCTGCATTGAGCCCCGCGTCTGCACCGACTATCTGAAGTCGATGAGAACCCGTGCCCTCCCCGCCCTGGCCATTGCCGCTGCCCTCGTGCTTTCCGGTTGCCAGGCCAAGACGCCCGACGCCGCCTTCGGCGAGAAGGTGCGCGCCTACCTGCTGGAGCACCCGGAGGTGATCGAGGAAGCGGTGGTCAAGCTCCGTCAGAACCAGATGCTGGAGCAGGCCAAGGCCGGCGCCAGCGCCGTGGCCAGGTACCGGCGCGAACTGGAGCAGGATCCGCGCGACCTGGTGATCAATCCGAAGGGTGAGTTCACCGTCGTCGAGTTCTTCGACTACAATTGCGGCTACTGCAAAGTCGTGGCGCCGGAGGTGGTCAAACTGATCGCCGAGAACCCCGACGTGCGGTTCGTGTTCAAGGAATTCCCGATCTTCGGCGAGGTCTCCGACACCGCCGCCCGCGTGGCCCTGACGCCGCAGGGCAAGGCCAAGGGCGTGGCGCTCTACAAGGCCCTCATGACCAGCCCCGGCCGGCTGGACGAAGCGTCCCTGGATCGCCATCTGGTCGA
>JANPKX010000511.1:0-5121 GCA_031426235.1 Alphaproteobacteria bacterium
CCAGTGACCGAGCGCATCGGCGCCGCCTGCCTACTTCTCCTCCCCAGTCCCCTCGTTCAGCCCCTCCTCGCCAAGGAACCGGGCGAAGTCTTCCGTCTCGCGAAAGTCGCGATAGACGGAGGCGTAGCGGACGTAGGCGACGTCATCGAGCAGCTTCAGGTGCTTCATGATCAGCTCGCCGATGGTGGAGGACGGCAGTTCGGTCTCACCCATGCTCTCCAGCTGGCGGACGATGGCGGAGATCATGCGCTCCACCCGCTCAGGCTCGACAGGGCGCTTGCGAAGCGCCACGGATAGCGAACGGGCCAGCTTGTCGCGCTCAAACGGCGCCCTGCGCCCCGAGCGCTTCAGGATGGTCAGTTCCCGCAGCTGGACCCGCTCGAAGGTCGTGAAGCGGCCCTCGCACGACGGGCACAGTCGGCGGCGTCGGATCGCCGCGCCATCCTCGGAGGGGCGGCTGTCCTTGACCTGGGTTTCGTCGTGTCCACAGAACGGGCAGCGCATGATCTAGGCCCCTTTGCAGCGACTAAACTCCATTAGCGGTAGATGGGGAAGCGCTGGGTGAGCGCAACGACGTCTCCGCGGACCTTGGCCTCTACCGGGCTGGTGTCCCCACCGGCCGAGACGGCATCCAGCACTTCGCCGATCCATTTGCCGACCTGTCGGAACTCGGCGGGACCGAACCCGCGGGTGGTGCCGGCCGGAGTCCCCACGCGCAGGCCCGAGGTCTGCATCGGCGGCAGCGGGTCGCCTGGGATGGAATTCTTGTTGGTGGTGATGCCGGCCCGTTCCAAGGCAATCTCGGCCTGGGCGCCGCTCACTCGCTTCGGCGTCAAGTCGACCAGCATCAGGTGGCTGTCGGTGCCACCCGAGACGATCTTGAACCCGGCGGCCTGCAGGCTGTCGGCCAGCGCGCGGGCATTCTCGATCACGGCCTGGGCATAGGTCTTGAACTCGGGCCGCAGGGCTTCGCCGAACGCAACCGCCTTGGCGGCGATAACGTGCATCAGCGGGCCGCCCTGGAGCCCCGGAAACACCGCTGAGTTGATCTTGGTGGCCAGCTTCTTGTCGTTGGTCAGGATCAGGCCGCCGCGCGGGCCGCGCAGGGTTTTGTGGGTGGTCGTCGTCACGATATCGGCGTGCGGGAACGGATTGGGGTATTCGCCCGCGACGATCAGGCCGGCGTAGTGGGCCACGTCGCACATCAGGACGGCGTCCACCTCGTCGGCGATCTGCCGGAATCGGGCGAAGTCGATGTGGCGCGAGTAAGCCGAGCCGCCAGCGATGATCACCTTGGGCCTGTTGGCGCGCGCCACCTCGTCCGCCTCATCGTAATCGATGAGGTGATCCTGGGTGCGCACGCCATAGGCCACGGGGCTGAACCACTTGCCCGACTGGTTGACGCGGTTGCCATGGGTCAGGTGGCCGCCGTGGTCCAGGTTCATGCCCATGAAGGTATCGCCGGGCTGCATGGTGACCATGAAGACGGCTTGGTTGGCCTGACTGCCCGAGTGCGGCTGCACATTGGCGTATTCGCAGCCGAACAGCGCCTTGGCCCGGTCAATGGCGATCCGCTCGACCTCATCCACGACCTCGCAGCCGCCGTAATAGCGCTTGCCTGGATAGCCTTCGGCGTACTTGTTGGTCAGCACCGAGCCCTGCGCGTCCAGCACCGCCTGGGAGACGATGTTCTCAGAGGCGATCAGTTCGATCTGTTCCTGCTGCCGGACGAGCTCGGCCTGCATCAGGGCGGCGATAGCCGGGTCGGACTGCTTCACACCCGTGGTGCTGCGGGTATCCAGGGCAGATTGCACACGGACGGTCATCGGGCGGCTCCTTGAAAGCAGATCAGCTTGAGATCGGCCCAGGCGAGCGGCGCTTAACGTCCTCGCGCTCCCCGGTGGTTACCCACCTTCATCGCCAGTCACACAAGGGCTTAGGCCGTATAGGGCATCGGGGGCATGGGGGGAAGGCCTCGCCCACTGCATGATTACGACCCACCAGACCAGAGCGTTGAACGCCCCCGCTTTGGGCGGGGGCGTTCGGGACGGGATCGCGTCGGGTTAAAAGCGGGTCACGCCCTGAGCGGCAGATCAGCACGGCCCGGGCGGCGACGGCTAGCGCAAATCGTCCTGAGCGCGTGTTTGACGCACCGGAAAGTTGAAGCGGCGTTCTGCTGCCCGATTACGCGGCGTAGCCGCCGATGCGCTGGACGTTGCAGCGGTCCCAGAGCTTTTCGAGAATATCGACCAGTTCGTCCATCATCCGGTCATCATGCGCCGGCGACGGCGTGAAGCGCAGACGCTCCGTGCCGCGCGGAACGGTCGGATAGTTGATCGGCTGGACGTAGATGCCGTGCTCTTCGAGCAGCATGTCCGAGATCATCTTGCAGTGGACGGGATCGCCCACCAGCACCGGCACGATGTGGCTTACCGACGGCATGACGGGCAGGCCCGCCCTGGCCATCCGCCGCTTCAGGGCCGCGGCGCGCGCCTGGTGAGCCACCCGGACCTCATCGTGGTCCTTGAGATAGCGGATCGAGGCCACGGCCCCGGCTGCGATCGCCGGCGGGAGCGAGGTGGTGAAGATGAAGCCGTCAGCATAGCTCCGGATCGCGTCGCACATCACTGCGTCAGCGGCGATGTAGCCGCCCATGACGCCGAACGCCTTGCCCAGGGTGCCCTCAATGATGTCGATGTTGGCCATGACGCCGTCACGCTCGGCGACGCCGCCGCCGCGGGGGCCGTACATCCCCACCGCGTGGACCTCGTCGAGATAGGTCATGGCGCCGTACTTCTTGGCGAGGGCCACCGTTCCGCGCATGTCGGCGATGTCCCCGTCCATCGAATAGACGCTCTCGAAGGCGATCAGCTTGGGTGCCGCCGGGTCGGCGGCCGCCAGCAGCTCTTCCAGGTGCGCCAGATCATTGTGCCGAAAGACGCGCCGCTGCTCGCGCTTGCCCGCGCGAATGCCGCTGATCATGGAGTTGTGGTTGAGCTCGTCGGAGAAGATCAGCAGGCCCGGCAGGATCTTGTAAAGCGTCGAGAGCGAGGCTTCATTGGAGACGTAGCCCGAGGTGAACAGCAGAGCCGCTTCCTTCTGGTGCAGGTCGGCGAGCTCCTGTTCCAGCTCCACGTGGTAGTGGGTGGTGCCCGAGATATTGCGCGTGCCGCCCGAGCCGGCGCCGGCCTCCTCGATCGCCTTGTGCATCGCGTCGAGCACGATCGGATTCTGGCCCTGGCCCAGGTAGTCGTTCGAGCACCAGACCGTCACGTCGCTGGTGACGCCGTCGTCCCGCGTCCAGGTTGCCCTCGGGAACTGGCCCCGGTGCCGCTTCAGATCGGCGAATACACGGTAGCGGCCTTCGGAACGAACCCGCTCCAGCGCCGTTTCGAAGGCTGACCTGTAATCCATCGACTTTCTTTCCGACGGCGCTTCACGCACCGACCGGCCCCTGACTACGGCAGCCTTTTGGCGCCGCGATTTCACGTTGTCCACAATATCGACCGGCGTGCCTGTGCGCGACGCCATCAGCCTTTCCTATACCGCCGGCGGGGCGCCGCCTTGATCCGCATCAAGGCTTCACGCCGGGGGCGCGTCCGCGCAGCAACTCCAGGATACCCGAGAAGTCCTTGCCGCCGCCGCCGAGGCGGTCAAACAGGGCGTAAAGGCCCTCCGCCGCCGCCCCCAAGGGGGTCGCCGCGCCCGCCTTCGCGGCGGCGTCCTGGGCGAGTTTGAGGTCCTTCAGCATCATGGCGGTCGCGAACCCGCCCTCATAGCCGCGATTCGACGGGGCCGCGGGCACTGGCCCGGGGAACGGGCAATAGTTGGTCAGGCTCCAGCACTGGCCGGACGACTTGGAGGCGATCTCAAAGAATCGCTCGCCCTCCAGGCCAAGCTTCTCAGCGAGGGCGAAGGCCTCGCAGACCCCGATCATTGAAATCCCCAGCACCATGTTGTTGCAGATCTTGGCCGCCTGCCCGGCCCCGTGGTCGCCGGCCCGCATCGTCACCCGGGACATGGGGGCGATGGCCTCTTCGACGGCGATGTAATCGATTTCATCACAGCCGACCATAAACGCTAGCGTGCCTGCATCGGCTGCCGCGGTCCCGCCCGACACGGGTGCATCGGCGAATCGAAACCCCGCCGCCTGCGCCTGAGTGGCGACCGCCCGGGCGCTCTCTACATCGATGGTGGAGCTGTCGATCAGCAGCGCCGACTTGGGCGCATGCGGCAGGATCTGATCTGCGTACACCGAACGCACGTGCGGGCCGGCCGGCAGCATGGTCACCACAACGTCCGCGGCGCGCACCGCTTCGAGGACCGACCCGGCCGCAACGCATCCCGCGGCTCCAGCCTTCTCGACAGCGGCGGGCGACAGGTCGAACGCCATGACCTCGCGCCCCGCCCTGGCCTGGTTGGCGGCCATTCCGCCGCCCATGTTGCCCAGACCGATGAACGCGACGCGGGTCATGCCATATCCTTACTTCGGCTTGCGGAACTTCAGGATGAACTGGTCGGTCTTTCCGCGGATCGAGGGGTCGAAGACCATCTTGGTGTGATCATCTGCCGGATTGCGAAGCACATTGCTCTCGCCCTCAAACTTGAAACCGGAGCTGATTAGCTGGGCCTTCACATGCGCCGGGTCGATACGATGCAATTTGTCGTCCGGATCGATCGGGGTGCCGGGCGCCGCCGCGTGGTCGAGCACGATGAAAACGCCGCCGGGCTTGATGGAGTCGAAGATCAGCTTGTCGATCTTCGCAATGTCGACACCCCGCGCTCGGGCGAAGAGGTCGTGATAGTTCTGGGCCGTCCAGAACACGTCCACCTGCTCGGGCAGGGTGAAGCTGGCGACGCCAGCCACCAGGGTGATGTTGCCGTACTGCGGATCGGCCGCGATCGCGGCGATGGCCGGCGGTGTGGTTGCAGTCGGCGGCGGCGGGTTGGCGATGGCGTACACCTTGCCCTTAGGCCCGACGGCCTTGGCGAAGATACGGGTGAAATAGCCCCCGCCCGGGATGAAATCAGCGACCTTGGTACCGGGCTTCACGCCCGCGAAGTCCAGCATTTCGGCTGGCTTTCGGTCGGCATCCCGCTTGGTGTCGGCCTCGGGCCGGC
>JANPKX010000512.1:0-3331 GCA_031426235.1 Alphaproteobacteria bacterium
CCAGCTTGGCCCGCTCATCGCCCAGGTTGTTGACGAACAGCGCGCCTTCCCATCCGTCGCCGCGCACGCCCACCCGCAGGTTGACGATATCGTACGAGGGCAGTTCGAGCGGGAAGATCAGCGAGGCCGCCGTCGTGCCGCCCACATTGCGGAACAGCGCCGCGGTGCGGGGGTTGTTCTCCTGGTCCGAAATCTGGGTGTAGCGCTTGCCCACATACTGCCAGGTCAGGTTGGAGAAGGCCTCCAGGCCGTTGGCCATATCCCGCTCGTAGCCGAGGCTGAACGAGGTCTGGAACTTGGGCACGGTCGGCAGGCGGTTGCCGTCGCGCAGGCCCTGGATCGGGGCGCCGGCGGCATCCTTCAGGCTCGAGGTCAGCTTGGCGTCGTTGTACGAGGCCGTCGCCGCCACGTCGAAGTTGTCGCTGATGTTGTAGGCGAACTCGACGTCGAAGCCCGCCGACTTGGCGCTCTTCACATTGGCGATGATCCGTGACGAGCAGCTGCCCGCGTCGATCGTGGCCTGCAGGTTGGAAATGTCGGCGTAGAAGCCGGCCACCGTCAG
This sequence comes from Alphaproteobacteria bacterium, assembly GCA_031426235.1. GTDB lineage: Bacteria > Pseudomonadota > Alphaproteobacteria > Caulobacterales > Caulobacteraceae > Phenylobacterium. Next base: position 563 of record JANPKX010000512.1, read on the forward strand.
CGAGCCCTGGCCGCCCAGCTTGGCCTTCACGCCGGCCTCGTAGTTCCAAACCGTCTCGTTCTTGAACGAGGGCTTGGAGAGCGCGCCGAAGGTGGCGAAGTCGCCCGGCGTGCAGAGGGGCCGGTTCAGCGGATCGTTGACGCCACCGAGGCGGAAGCCCTTGGAGATCTGGGCGTTCAGCGTGATGTCGTCGGTCGCCTTGTAGGCCACGATCACGCGGGGTGCGAGGCTGTTGGCCTTGGTCCGGCCGGGCACCGCGATGGTGGTGTCCGCGAAGATGCCGTCGAAGGTCAGCGTCCGATTTTCCTTGTAGTCCGCATAGCGCAGGCCGGCCGTCACATCGAGCTGCTCGGTGACCGCATAGGTCGCCTCGCCGAACACCGCGTACTGCTTCTGCTTATAAGGCACGGTCGAGAAGTAGAGGTGGTCGGTCGGGGCCACGACGCCGCGCGAGGGAATGCCGGTCGCGGCGGAGAAGCCGGGCACGGTCAGGTCCTGGGCGTAGTTGCGGTCGATGTTGGAGTAGAAGGCGCCGACCACCCACTGCAGGGGCCCTTCGCCGTTGGAGGCGAGCCGGACTTCCTGGGTGTAGGACTTGACCGAGGTGGTGTCGGCCAGGGGCGAGCTGATCGTGTAGACCGCCGGCGCCAGGCCGATGGAGCCACCGGTGATCGAGCCGGTCAGGGCCGTGGCGTCACGCAGCACCAGCACGTCGCGGTCGGTGTAGCTGCTGACCGAGGTGAAGCGCAGGTCGCCCATGTCGTACTGGACGGTCAGGTCGCCCAGCAGGAACTCGTCCTCGAACTTTTCCTTCAGCTGGGTGAACTGCTTCAGGCCGCCGAGCTGGACCCGCGGGCGCGTGGTGGTGAACTCGTTGGCCAGGATGTTGAAGATGTCGACCCGGTTGAAGCCGTCCACATCGACCTTCTGGTAGGTGATGCGGGGCGTGATCGTCAGGTCTTCGCGGGGCTTGAACAGCAGGGCCGCGCGGATGCCGCGCCGATAGCCGTCGTTGACGTCCCTCTTGACGCCGCCGCCGGGCTGGACCGCGTCGATGAAGCCTGGGAACTGGGTGGCGTAGGCGGTGATGCGCAGGGCGGCCATCTCGCCCAGCGGCAGGTTGACCGCGCCCTTCAGGTCGCCGCCGAGGTCGCCGCCCTGGACTTTGGACAGGGTGCCTTCGACCGCGCCCGAGAACGCCTTCAGGTCGGGCTGGTTGGTGATGTAGCGCACCGTGCCGGACAGCGAGCCCGAGCCGAACAGCGTGCCCTGCGGCCCGCGCAGGACTTCCACGCGGTTCAGGTCGAACAGGTCCAGGTCCGGGGTGAACAGCGACAGCGAGATCACGCTCTCGTCGAGATAGACGCCCACCTGTTCCTTGACGCCCGGCTGATCGCGGACCAGCTGGCCGGCCGAGATGCCGCGGATCGCCACCTGGCTCTGGCCGGGGCCGAGGTTCTGCACGGTGAAGCTGGCGACGGTGCGCGACAGCTCTTCCACATTGGTGATGCCCTTGTTCCGCATCGCCTGCTCGCTCTGGGCGGCGATCGAGAACGGCACGTCGATCAGGGCTTCGTCGCGCTTGCGCGCCGTGACGACCAGTTCCTCGACCTCGTTGTCGGCGGCAAACGCGGCGCCGGCGGGCATGGCGATCAGCAGGGCGAGCGCGCTGGCGCGGCTTGAGAGGATGAGCTTGCGAATGTTCATGGAGAGACGACCTTCCTGCATCGGCAGATTGAATTAACTGCCTGCTTATGCGGCGGGTGGTACCCAAGAAAGCGGCGCTGTGGCTAGTCTTACGGCGTATGGCGATGCGCTTCTTCGGGCAGGGATGCGCGATTGTCACACAAACGGCGATCCTGGCGCACCGCCGTGTGCGGACCGCATCGCCGGCCGGACGCCGGAACCGCCGCCGCCGCTGTCAACGGGGCGCCGCCAGGTTGGAACCGCCGCTATTGGAGGTCGTTAGAGCTCATGCCGCCTAGAGCGGCTTCGACCTGCCGCCTCATAGGCTGGCTGTACGGGAGGCTGAGCGCGCCATGGAAAACGACACCATCCTCGTCCTCGTGGCCCTGGCCGTCGTCGTCATTCTCGTCGTCGGGCTCCTACTTGGTCGCAAGAACCGCTCGAAACGGCTGCAGTCCAAGTTCGGGCCTGAATACGACCAAGCCGTCACGGACACCGGCGCAAAACGTACGGCCGAAGCCGAACTCGCGGATCGCGCCAAGCGTGTGAAGTCGTTCGACATCCGCCCGCTGCCGCCCGGCGGCGCCGAGTCGTTCACGAACTCCTGGACGACCACCCAGGCGCGGTTCGTGGACGATCCGAAGGGCGCAATCGCGGAGGCCGACAATTTGTTGGGCCATCTCATGACGGCGCGCGGCTATCCGGTGTCGGACTTCGAGCAACGGGCCGCCGACCTGTCGGTCGACCACGGCGAACTCGTCCACAACTATCGGGCAGCTCATGACGTCGCCGTCCGCCACGGCCGCGGTGAGGGCAACACCGAGGAACTGCGGCAGGCCATGATCCACTATCGCGCGCTGTTCGAAGACCTGATCGACGAGCCTGCGGATCACGCCTCAGGGCGCCGACTCTAACGGACGCGGCTAGTTTGCTCTCCCCGCGCCCGGCGCATCGGCGGCAAGACACAGACGGCTCGCCGGGTGAGCGTCCGCGGTGTTGTCGATCCACCCCTTGAGATCGGGTCTGACCAGATTGCGGCTGGAGAGGTAGAACAAGGGAATGACGGCGGCGTCGGCGAGCAGC
>JANPKX010000513.1:0-1641 GCA_031426235.1 Alphaproteobacteria bacterium
GGCCATGCCTTCGCCATGCTCGGCCGAGATCGGGATCGGCTCGCCCAGGCCCAGGCCAAAGGCGTCCAGCACCCCGGCCTCGGAGGCCTTGCTCTCCGACTTGTTGGCAAGCAGCACGACGGGCTTGCCCTTGCGGCGCAGCACGTCGGCGAAGATTTCGTCGCCCGGCGTCACGCCCTCGCGCGCGTCGATGACGAAGAACGAGACATCCGCCTCGTCGACCGCCAGCTCCGTCTGCGCCCGCATCCGCGCCTCAAGGCTCTCGTCGGTGACGTCCTCGAAGCCGGCAGTGTCGATCAGCTCCAGGTCCAGGTCGCCCAGGCGGCCGACTCCGAACCGGCGGTCACGCGTGACCCCGGGCTGGTCGTCGACGATGGCGAGCTTCTTGCCCGCCAGACGGTTGAACAACGTGGACTTGCCAACATTCGGCCGCCCGACGATCGCGATCTTGAGCGCCATGGCGGCCTTGTACCTGTCTGATCAGCGGATAGCGATCAGATCGGCCTCCTGCGTCACCACATAGACCGTGTCGCCCATGGCGATCGGCGACGTGATCGACGCGCCCTTGAGCTTCAGGCGCTTGGCGATCTCGCCGGTCTTGGCGTCCAGCACCACCATCTCGCCGGTCTGGCCGACGATCAGCAGCCGGTCGTTGGCCAGCAGGGGACCCGACCAGATCGGCCGCGTCTGCTTCTGGCCGCCGAGGCCGAAGACGCCGCCCTTGCGCTTGGACTTGAACCCTTCGTTCAACGGCCGGATCCAGTAGATCTGCCCGTTGTCGCGGGAGGCGCAGATCACCTCGCCCGACTTGGACACCACATAGACCACGTCGCCCGCGGGCCACGGCGCCGTGACGCCCACGACGGGCAGGGTCCAGCGCGCCTGGCCGGTGCGCAGGTCGGTCGCCGCGAACACGCCCGAGTGGCTGACCGCAAACACGTCACCCTGGTAGATCACCGGGCGGCCCGGAATGTTGCGGATCTCCGACAGCGCGCTGGTGCGGCTGGCCCGCGACAAGGCCTCGTTCCAGAGGTCGTTGCCGTTGACGGTGCGCAGGGCCACCAGCTCGCCCGAGCCGAAGGCCGCCACGACCGTGTCGCCCGCGATCGCCGGACTTGAGGCCGACAGGATGCGGGCCGATTCGGCGAGCGCCTGATAGGTCCACGACGGCGCACCGGTCGCGGCGTCGAAAGTCAGGAGGGTGTTGTCCAGGGCGACGACGAAGACCCGCCCGCCGGCGACATTGGGCGCGCCGTGGATCGATTCGGAGGTCCGGACTCGCCAGCCCACCGCACCGGTCGTCGCATCGAGTTGCATCACCTGCCGGAACCCGGACGCCACATAGAGCTTGCCGTCGGCGTAAGCGAGGCCGCCGCCGAACGCGAGCCGATCGCGCTTATTGTCACCGGGATCCGTCGCCGTGCGCCAGAGCTGCGCGCCGGACCGGGCGTCCACGGCCACGACCCGCGCCTCGCCGTCCATCACGAACACCTTGCCGTCCGCTGCCACCGGCGGGGCGGTAACATAGCGGCCGCGCTTGCCGCCCTGCCCGAAGCTGCGGGTCCAGGCCACGTTAAGGCCGGCGCCGGCATCCAGATGGCCCATCGCCTGCTCGGCCGTGCCGCCCGGCAGCGGCCAGGC
>JANPKX010000514.1:0-3733 GCA_031426235.1 Alphaproteobacteria bacterium
GCGCCGATGCGGTGCTCGGCCCCGTCGAGGCGATCTTCGCGCCCGACGCACCCGGCTGGGTTCGTGAGGCCGATCTGCATTCCACCCGCCCCGTCTTTCAAGGCGGCCGGATCGTCAAAGGGTATGCGGGTAATGTGCTGATCCGCCGTGAGACCATCGAGCGTCTTGGCCTGCGGTTCGATCTGGCGCTCGGGCGTACGGGTGGCGAGGACGATGATTTCTTCTACCGCCTGACGGACGCCGGCGGCGTGATCGCCTACGCGCCACAAGCCGTGGCCTACGAGCCGGCGGCGTCTGAGCGCACGCGCCTGCGTTGGCTCATCCGACGCAGCTTCCGCACCGGCCAGACGCACGGTGCGCGGCTGGCCAGCCGCAGCCGGGGGTTCGCACGCGGGATGCAGGTGGCGCTGGCGGCAGTCAAAGGCGGCGCCTGTCTGGCCTGTGCGGCCGTAAACGCAGTTTCGGATATGCGGCGCAATCGCTGGCTGGTGCGTGGTGCGTTACATGCCGGCGCCGCGGCGAGGCTGTGCGGCGTGCGGGTTCTCGAGCTCTATTGACACCGTCGCAACGGGAACGCTTCGGCCCTTGCACCGTTCAAGGCCACGCGGAACCCTGCTCGCGTCAGGGCCGCTGGAACCCAGTGCGCGATCCGGAGCCCGACCCTCGATGCGCAAGCCCATCTCTTCGCTCGCCGCCGTATCTGCCCTGGTGCTCGTCGCCTCCGCGGCGAACGCCGCGCCCGTGAAACTGCTGCCGCCCGACAGCGTGTCGGCTGTGCCGCTCAGCGCCAGCGACTACCGCGTGGGACCCGACGACACGCTCGACATCAGCGTGTTCCAGATCGCTGAGCTGACGCGAACGGTACGGGTCGATTCCTCTGGACGCATTTTGCTGCCCCTGTTGGGCTCGATGCAGGCTGCGGGGCGCACACCCGACGAGTTGTCGGGCGACATCGCGAGCGCACTGAAGGCGTCCTACATGAAGGACCCGCAAGTCACCGTCGCGGTCAAGGAGGCGCAAAGCCAGCGCGTTACGGTCGACGGCGCCGTGCTCCAGCCTGGCGTCTATCCGCTGACCGGGCGCACCACCCTGTTGCAGGCGGTTTCGCTGGCGAAGGGCCCCGATCCGAAGCTGGCCAACATCAAGCGGGTGGCTGTGTTCCGCAACGTCGGCGGGACGCGCAAAGGCGCCTTCTACGACCTGGCCATGGTGAGAAGCGGCAAGGCCGAAGACCCCGAGATCTACGGCAACGACATCATCGTGGTCGATTCCTCGGGCGGGAAGGCTTTCCTGCAGAACTTCCAGGGATCGTTCGGCCTGTTGGGAATGCTGATCCGACCCTGGTGACGCAACCGCAAAGTGACGCTTCGTGCGGAACCCGAGGCCGGGTTCGGACGTATTGGCACAGCTAGACCTTGGGTCGGGGGCGGTGTGGATAACGTCTTGAAAATGCAGCCCGCGCGGAACGCACGGGGGACCTGCATCGTGCGGAAGCGCTCTCAGGCTCCGGCCCCCAACCGCCACCACGCAGGCGTACGATGAACACATTGATCCCAGCCCCCGCCCAGCTCCCCGGCGACCCGATCCAGGTCTTCAGGCCCATCGAGCCCGAGAAGATGCACCTGCGTCAGTTGCTCGGAATCCTGCTCCAGCGCGCGCCGTTGGCGCTGGGTGTCGCTGCGACGGTCTTCGTGGTGACCCTGGCGCTGTTCGCGCTGCAGACGCCGATGTACACGGCGACCGGGGCGGTTGTGATCGACCCGAAACATCAGAACCTCACCGACGCAAGTCCGCAAAGCGGTCTGCCGCCCGACACCAGCGCCGTAGACACACAGGTGGAGATCCTGCGTTCCAACGCTCTGGCCATGGACGTGGTCAAGCGCCTGAAGCTGTACAACGACCCCGAGTTCAACCCCGCCATGGCGCCGGGCTTCTTCGGAATGACGCCCGCGCGGGCGCCGATGACCACGCCCGATACGCGGACGCTGGGCCGTGTCACCAACACCGTGATGTCGCGGATGTGGGCCCGCCGGGCCGGGCTGACCTACGTCGTCAACGTCGGCTTCAGTTCGGCCTCGCCCCAGAAGGCCGCCCTGATCACCAACGCGATCATGACGACCTACCTGGACCGCCAGCTGAACGAGAAGGTCACCGCGGTCACGCGCGCCAATACCGAGCTCGGCCGGAGCCTGGAGGCGATGCGTCAGGAGGCGGAGACCGCCGAGGCCCGGGTCCAGCAGTACAAGAACGCAAACGGTCTGCTCAGCGCCGAGGGCGCGACGATGGCCGAGCAGGAGGTTTCCACCCTCAACCAACAGGTCGCCATCGCCAAGGCCGAACATGCGGAAAAGGCGGCGCGGCTGTCAGCCGCTCTGGCCCAACTGCGCAACGGCAACGGCGGCGCCGATGTCGGCGCGGCGCTGGGCTCCGACACCATCAAGGAGTTGCGCAAGAAAGAGGCCGAGACCAGCATCCGCCTTGCTCAGCTGAAGACCGACTTCAAGCCCGAGTATCCCGAGGTCAAACGGACCCAGGCTCAACTCGACGACATCCGCGCGCAGATCCAGGCTGAGATCAACCGGATCCTCTCGAGCCTGCGCGCCGAGTCGTCCGCGGCGGCCGGCCGAGAGTCGTCGCTGGCCGGCAGCCGTGGCGCCGCCCAGGGCGGGCTGGCGTCGAACAGTCAGGCCCAGGTTGGCCTGCTGGCCATTCAGCAACGGGCCGATGCGGCCAAGCAGATCTACGAAGCCTATCTCAACCGGGCCAAGCAGGTCGCGGCCGAGGGAAGCCTACAGCAGGCGGACGCGAGCGTAAGTTCGCCCGCGACCCCGCCGACCAACCGCTCTTCGCCCAATATGAAGCTGGGGGCGGTGCTGGCGCTGCTGGGCGCCCTGATCTGCGCCGGCGCGGCGGTGCTGATCGCCGAGTTCTGGGACAAGCACCTGCGCAGCCGTCTCGACGTCGAGCGGGAACTGGGCGTGCCGTTCGCCGGGGTGCTTCCGGACTTCAAGTCGATCAAGCCCAAGGGCCTGAAGGGGGCGGCCGCGACGCCGGACGAGTATCTGCTGAACCATCCCTTCTCGGGCTTCGCCGAGGCGTTCCGCAACCTGCGCGCCTTCCTGATGATCGCCCAGCAGGGCGAGGATGTCCGGCTGATCGCGATCACCTCCGCTGTGCCGCGTGAGGGCAAGAGCCTGACCTCGCTGTGCCTGGCGCGCACCCTGGCCCTCGCCGGCTCGCGCGTCGCCCTCGTCGACTGCGACCTGCGGCAACGGGGAGTCAGCAAGCTGATCGGCAATCGCGACGTCGGCCTTGTCGAGGTCGTCGAACACGGCGTGCCGCTACGGGATGCGCTGGTCCACGATCCGCGGACCAACCTCTTCATCCTTCCGGCCAGCGGGCGCTCGGTTCCCTACGACCTGTTCTCGAACCCTGCGACGGACGCGGTGCTTCGCGACCTGGCCAACAAGTTTGACTATGTGATCCTGGATACGCCGCCGATCCTTGGCGTCGCTGACGCCCGCATCCTTGCAGCGAAAGCTGACCGGGTCCTCTATATCGTCCAGTGGAACAAGACGCCGCTACGGGCGGCCCAATCTGCGGTCGATATCTTGCAGGAATGCCGCGCGAACGTGGCCGGGGCCCTACTGACGAAGGTCAACGTCAAGGGTCAGGCGCGCTACGGCTACGGCGACTCCAGCGACTACTACGGGTACTTCAAAAACTACTACAT
>JANPKX010000515.1:0-1920 GCA_031426235.1 Alphaproteobacteria bacterium
CCGACGGCGCCAGTCTCTATGCGATGAGCGACCAGGGCGGCGCCGAGAACCTGTGGCGGATTCCCCTGGCGGGCGGCGCGCCCCAGGCCGTCACCGGCTTCACCGAGGGGCGGGTGCTGTTTCCGTCGATCAGCCTCGACGGCCGGACGATCGTCTTCGAGCGCGAGTTCGAGATCTGGAAGCTGGACACGGCCACCGGCGCCACAGCCCGGGTCCCCATCGTGTTGCGCGGTGCGCCGGCGGGCGCGGGGGAACGGCGGCTGGTCGAAAGCACCTTCCGCAATCTCGCCATTTCGCCCGACGGCAAGAAGCTGGCGGTCATCGCCCACGGTGAGGTCTTCGCCGCGCCGGCCAAGGAGGGCGGACCGGGCCAGCGCCTCACCGACACGCCGGGCTCGGAGAGCGACATCACCTGGTCGATGGACAGCCGGCGGCTGGCCTATGTGTCCGAGCGCGGGCGCGTCAGCCAGGTCATGGAGTACGACTTCGCCACCCAGCAGGCGCGCGCCCTGACGGCCGCCAGCGACATCGACGCCGCGCCCCGCTATTCGCCGGACGGGCGGATGCTGGCCTATGTGCATGGCCGCCGCGAACTGCGCGTCATCACCCTGGGCGCCGACAATCGGCCCGCGCGGGAGGTCACGGTCTTCACCGGCGCCCTGGACCGCAACGAGCAGAGCCGGCTGGCGTGGTCGCCGGACAGCCGCTGGATCGCCTTCGCGGTGACCGACCGCCGCTCGTTCCGCAACGTCTGGGTGGTTCCAAGCACGGGGGGCGAGGCGCGCCCGATCAGCTTCCTGGCGAACGGCAACGGCGCGGACCAGATCGCCTGGTCCCCAGACGGCCGCTACATCGTGTTCGACAGCGGCCAGCGCAGCGAGAACAGCCGGCTGGTGCGCGTGGACCTGACACCCAATACGCCGCGCTATCGCGAGGATACCTTCCGCGACCTGTTCCGCACGCCGCCCGGGGCGCCGGATACCCGTCCCGAGACCCGCGACCGCGTCGCCACGCCCAAGGCTCAGGACGACGACGCCAGGCCCCCTGCCGCCCTTCCGCCCGTGCTCGCGGAGACGGCGACCACGCCGCCGCTGAAGGTGACCCCCACGCGTATCGTCTTCGAGGGCCTGCGCGAACGCGCCACGTTCCTGCCGCTGCGAGGCTCGACCGACACGCCCGTCATCAGTCCTGATGGCAAGACCCTGGTCTATAGCTCCGACCAGAACCTCTACAGCTATGACCTGGACGAGCTGACGCGAGAGACCCCGGCGCCGGAACAGCTCACCGGCGGGCGCAGGCGCAAGAGCGACTATGCCTTCAGCCCGGACAGCAAGCAGGTCTACTACCTCGACGGCGGCCGGATCAGCGTGACCCCGGTCGAGACGCCCCGGCCCCGCAGCATCGATGTGACCGCCGAGCTCGTCGTGCGGTTCGAGGCCGAGCGGCAGGTGGTGTTCGACCAGGCCTGGAGCATCCTCAACCGGAACTTCTACGATCCCGCCTTCCACGGCCGCGACTGGACGGCGCTTCGCGACCGCTTCGAGCCCTTCGCCCAGGGCGCCCGCACCCCGGACGAACTGCGTCGGGTGATCAACCTCATGATCGGGGAACTGGACGCCTCGCACATGGGCGTCAGCCGCCCCACCGAGGGGTTCGGCTCCACCCCGGCGGCCCGCGTCGGCGACCTGGGCCTGCGCTTCGACCGCGAGGCCGCGGAGACGGGTCGCGGCCTGGTGGTCAGTGAAGTCATCAACCTGGGTCCTGCCTCGGTCGAGGGCTCGATCCGGCCCGGCGAGACGATCACCGCCATCGACGGGCGGCGCCCGGGCGCCGGCGGCAACCACCACCACCAGCTCACCCAAAGGAACCGCCACCGCACAGTAGTGAGCGTGGCGGCCCCCCGCGGCGCGGGGGGCGGGG
>JANPKX010000516.1:0-6085 GCA_031426235.1 Alphaproteobacteria bacterium
CCCGGCCGCGAGGCCGGGCGCCCTTTGCTATCGGCCTCTACGCCGTGCAGGCCAGGATGTCGCCGATCCGCACGCTCCAGGCGGCCTCGAAGTCGGGCGTCCAGTCGTCGCCGACGAGCTCGCGGCAGGTCTCGTGGACGATGCGGAAGAACTGATCGAACTCCGCGTTCGGCGTGCCGAAGCCGTCGTGATTGACGCGCTCGGCCCGCACCAGGTTCAGCTGATAAGGGCCGCCCGGGTCCATCAGACAGTTGAACACCATCGTCAGCATCTCGGCGCGGATCGCGCCACTCGTGTCGCGGGCGAACCGTTCCTCGGTCTGTGGCAGTTCGGCGAAGAGGCGCGCGTAGACCGCCGGCGACGGGTCCAGATCGCGCTCGGCCATCAGCTCCAGCGAGCGTTCGATAGCCTGAGCTTCCGAGTTCATGCTCGCCCTCCGTGCGATCTGGCCAGCCGTCTCACGCCCGCGCTGCCTAGAGCGCGCCCTCGATCGCAGCGATCAGACCGGCATCCTGCGGCTCCGTACGCGGCCCGAAAGCCTGCAGCGCACGGCCGTCCTTGCCGATCAGGATCTTGTGGAAATTCCAGACCGGCACCGCCGGCTCGCCGAGCTCGGCCTCGGCCCACTTGTAGAACGGGTGCGCGCCGGCCTCCTTCACGTCGACCTTGGACGTCATCGGGAAGTCGATGCCGAAGGTGGTGCTGCAGAAGGTCTGGATGTCCTGATCCGTCCCCGGCTCCTGCCCCATGAACTGGTTGCAGGGCACGCCCAGCACCACCAGCCCCTTGTCCTTATAGTCGGTGTAGAGCTGTTCCAGCCCGTTGTACTGTGGCGTCAACCCGCACTTGGAGGCGGTGTTCACGACCAGGACGACCTTGTCCTTGAAGGTCGTCAGCGGCAGCGGCTGGCCGTCGATGGACTGGAAGCTGTAGTCGTGGGCGCTGGACATGGGGTGGCTCCTGGATGTGCGCCGGCCACGCTAGCGCCCTTACCCGGCGTCCTCCAACGCCTGTTCCACAGCCAGCGCCAGATCGAGCGCGGCGATCGCCTCACCGGCGGCCACCACCGGCCGGGCCGCTTCCCCGCGCACGGCGGCCAGGAAGCCCTCGACGCTGGCGCCCAGCGGGTCCTGGGCCGCGGGCGTGTCCGCGAATTCGGGGTTGAGCGCAAAGGGCGTCGAGTTGCGGAACGTGCGGGCCACGAAGTCGATCTCAACCTCACCCCTCGCATAGACGATCCGCATCGTCCGTCGCCGCTCCGGCGCCAGGCGCGAACTGTCCAATATGGCGGTGAAGCCGCTCTCGAAGGTAACCTCGGCCCGCGCCTGGTCCCAAACCCCGTTGGGCCCCCGCGCCCCCTCACCTTCGGCCGTCGCCGGCTCGGCATGGGCGATGGTCAGGATCAGGTCCAGGTCGTGGATCATCAGGTCCAGGACAGCCGAGACATCTTGGCTGCGGGGCGACGGCGGCCCATGGCGGACCGCCTCCAGCATCAGCGGCGGCTCGGGCGCGTCGAGCAAACCCATGGCGGCGAACACGACCCGCTCTTGATGCCCGCAGGCCAGCACGAGGCCCGCCCGCTCGGCAGCGGCCCGCATCGCCTCGGCGTCGGCCAGGCTGACCGCGATCGGCTTTTCCACATAGACCGCCTTGCCCGCCGCCAGGGCCGCCAGGGCCTGCTCGGCGTGGAAGGTCGCCGGCGAGGCGATCGTCACCACGTCGACTTCGGCCAGGAAGGCGTCCATGTCCGAGAACGCGCGGCCGCCCAGGGGCATGGCGATCTTGGCCGCCCGATCGGGGTGGGTGTCGTAGACGCCCGACAGGGTCACGCCCGGCAGCCGCGCATACTGGCGGGCGTGATAGCCGCCGAACACGCCCGCGCCGATCACGCCGCCTCTGAGGGTCTGAACCATGACAGCGCGCCTAGCACGGGCGACGCCCTCGACGCCACCTGCGTGGAGCCGTACACCGGCAGCAACAACACCACCGAGGAAGCGCCATGACCACCGTCCGCGAAATCCACCTTAAGAGCCGCCCCGTGGGAATGCCCACCGCCGAGACGTTCGAACTGGCCAGCGTCGACCTGCCGGCGCCCGCCGCCGGCGAGGTGCAGGTGAAGAACCTCTGGATGACCGTCGATCCCTACATGCGCGGCCGCATGAACGACGTGCAGAGCTACACGCCGCCGTTCGCCCTCGGCAAGGCGCTGGACGGCGGAGCGGTCGGCGAGGTCACGATCTCCAACGATCCGGCCTTGAAGGTCGGTGATCTGGTGCAGTCGGGCCTGGGCTGGCGCGAAGGCTTCAATGCCCCGGCCGCGGCGGTGCAGAAGCTGGATGCCATGGGCCTGCCGCCCCAGACCTTCCTCGGCGCTGCGGGCATGCCGGGCCTCACGGCCTACGCCGGCCTCCTGAAGGTCGCGGCGCTGAAGGACGGCGACGTGGTGTTCGTCTCGGGCGCCGCCGGTGCGGTCGGCTCGATGGTCGCCCAGATCGCCAAGGCCAAAGGCCACACCGTGATCGGCTCGGCCGGCGGGGCGGACAAGATCGCGTTCCTGAAGTCGATCGGCGTCGACCACACGATCAACTACAAGGCGGAGAAGGACCTCAGCGCCGCGCTGATGGCCGCCGCGCCCGACGGGATCGACGTCTATTTCGACAATGTCGGCGGCGAGCATCTTGAAGCTGCCCTGACCGCCGCCCGCCCCTTCGCGCGGTTCGCCCTGTGCGGCGCGATCAGCATGTACAACGCCACCGAGATGCCGGCCGGCCCACGCAACCTGGTGCTGATGGTCGGCAAGCAGTTGCGGATGGAAGGCTTCATCGTCTCGTCGCACTGGAACATGATGGCCGACTTCCACCGCGACCTCGCCGCCTGGGTGAAGGCCGGCAAGGTGACCTGGAAGGAGACGGTCTTCGAGGGCATCGAAAAGGCCCCGGACGCCTTCATGGGCCTCTTCAAGGGCGAGAACCTGGGAAAGATGCTGGTCAAGCTGGCCTGAGGCCTAGGAGCGGGCGGGTCGAAAGCGTAGAAGCCACCCTCGTCCGACTGGTTGGAGTCTGCCCGTGCCGCGCCTGTTCAGCGCCTATGTGATCGTCGACTGGAGTGCGGCGGCCAAGCCGACGACTGGGGCCGACTCCGTCTGGATCGGCGTGCTGAAGCGCGACATCCGCTTCCGCATGGCGTTCGAGAGCTTCAATCCCTCGACCCGGGCCGAGGCCGAGGTGCGGCTGACGGCGATCCTGGACGACCTGAAAAAGCGCGGTGAGCGGGTTCTGGTCGGGTTCGACTTCCCGTTGGGCTTTCCGCGTGGGTTCGCGGCGGCCTTGAGCCTGCCCGGCGAGCAGCCCTGGCGCGCGGCCTGGGACCAGCTGGCCAAGATGGTCAAGGACAAGGCCGACAACACCAACAACCGCTTTGGCGTGGGCTCGGAGATCAACCGGCGCATGACCGGCGGGCCGTTCCCCTTCTGGGGCTGCCCGCCCAAGGACACCCTGACCACGCTCAGCCCCAAGAAAAGCCGGGACCACGGACCCGAAGACCTGCCCGAATACCGCCACGCCGACCGGGCCGCCAAGGGCGCGGCTTCGATCTGGAAACTCTACTACAACGGCTCGGTCGGCGGTCAGGCGATCCTGGGCATCCCGTTCGTTCGTCGTCTCAAGGTTGGCCGAGGCGAGGACGCCGTGCGTGCCTGGCCGTTCGAGACCGGGTTCAAGCCCCTGACGGAAAAGGATCTCGACGGCGTCGAGGCGGTGCTCGCCGAGGTCTATCCCTCGCTGCTGAAACCCGTCGTGCCCGCCGGCGAGGTCAAGGACCTGGCCCAGGTGCGCAGCACCGCCGAACACTTCGCCCGCCTGGACGAAGCCGGCAAGCTTGGCGCCCTGTTCGGCCCGCCCAAGGGGCTGGCGGCGGATGTCGTTGCCGACGCCGAGCGCGAAGAGGGCTGGATCCTGGGCGCAGGGGCTTGAGCGTAAGACCCGCTAGAGCTCGCGGCGGCTGAGCTGCCAGAAGCGGCCGAGCAGCAGGCCGCCGGAGATGAAGGTCGCGATGACGATGCCCCAGATGATGCCGTCGACTCCGAGCTGCATCGGGATGGCCAGCCACCAGGCCAGGGGCGACATGATCACGATGTAGCTGAAGAGATGCGTGGCGCTGGGAACCCAGATGTCGCCGCGCGCGCGGAGCGACTGGGCGGCGACGACCTGGACGGCGTCCGGCAGGAAGAACAGGCAGCAGAGGACCAGGGCCGAGGCCGCCATGGCGATGGTGGCGGGGTCCTTGGTATAGGCCCCGGCGATGAGGCCGGCGGTCGGCCAGATCGCCAGGGTGACGATCAGGCCAAAGGCGGCCGCGACGCCGAACGAGACCAGTCCTGCGCGGTAGACGGCGGCGGGATCGCGGGCGCCGTAGGCCCGGCCCACCAGGACCGAGGCGCCGGTCGCCAGGCCCAGCGGGACCATGAAGACGATCGAGGCCACATTGAGCGCGATGGCGAAGGCGGCGACGGCCAGGCCGCCGATCCAGCCCGCGACGATGTTCATGCCGGCGAACGAGGCGACCTCGAAGAAGTTGGAGGCGCCCGCGCCATAGCCGATCCGCCGCTGCTCGATCTCGGCGGGGCGGTCGCGCGTGGGCTTGCGGAACACGCCCAGGGCCTGCGCCTCCGGCATGCGCGCGATGTAGGTCAGCATGGCGATGACCAGGAAGGCGCGCGCGCCCGTCGTTGCCCAGGCGCCGCCGACCGCGCCCAGGGCGGGCAAGCCCAGCGTGCCCGGCACCAACAGCAACAGCAGCCCGAGGTTCACGACATTGGCGGCCCACATCGCCCAGGCGCCGGGGCCGGGGCGAGATTGGCCCTCAAGCCAGGCGGTGGCGGTCACGGCAAGGCCGTAGAACGGCAGCGAGACCGAGAAGATCATGAGCGCCCGCGAGGCGCCGTCCGCCAAGTCGCGCTCCAGCCCGATGGCGTGCAGGAAGGACGGACCGGCCAGCATCAGCCCGATCGTCGAGGCGATGCCGATCCAGACGCTGTAGACCAGCCCCCGCCGCAGGACCGCGCCGATCTGGTCGCGGCGGCCTTCGCCAATGTAGCGGGCCGTCATCACCTGCACGCCGGTCAGCAGCCCGATCGCCAGGGTCAGGATCACGCTGGTGGGAGCCCAGGCCAGGGCGTGATAGCCGAGTTGCTCGGCCGAGTAGCGCCCCACGACCACCGTGTCGCACAGCCCCATCGCCATGATGCCCAGGCGCGAGATCACGACCGGCCCCGACAGGGTCAGGAGCGTGGAAAGATCGGCGCGGACGAGCGAGGACTGGGCCGCAGGGCGGTCCATGGGAAGGCATCCAGGTTGTCAAAGAGGCCGGGAGACTGACGTGCGCGCCGAAAAAGGCAAGGGCCTCAGCCCCACGCCCGGCGCATCCGCCGCCGCTCGGCGCGTTTGGGCGGGCGGGTCAGGGCGGGGCCGTGCGGGGCCTTGATCTCGGCGAACACGGTCTGCAGTACCGCCGGAGTCATCTCGGCGAGGCTCGCCATGGCGGGCCGATGGGATTGCATGTCAGGCGCGGCGGACATGGGGCGATGAGAACTTCACGGGAACTGTAACTCAACGTTTGCGGGCTTGGATCGAGACTTCGGCGGGTGAACCGCCTGCGTCGCCCTCTCCCAACCCTCTCCCCTCCTCGCGCTGCACGCTCGGGGGAGAGGGCAAGGCGGCGTAGCCATCTCCCCCGGCTTAGCCGAGTGGGAGTGGGTTGGGAGAGGGCGGCTCGGAAGAGAGGCTTTCAGGGCGGCGACGCGAGGATCACCCTCATCCCATGGCCAAGCTGAGCATTGTGGGGGTTGCGACCAAGCGGGCGCGGGCGATGCGGCGGGACGATACCGACGCCGAGGCGCGGCTGTGGTCATCTCTGCGGGCCCGCAGGTTGGGCGGCTGGCGGTGGAAGCGGCAGGTTCCGTTCGGGAGCTACATCCTGGACTTCCATTGCGTGGAGGCTAGGCTGGTTGTTGAGGTCGACGGCAGCCAGCACGCCGATCAGGTCGCCTATGACGCGCGCCGAACCGCCTATCTCGAGCGCGCGGGCC
>JANPKX010000517.1:0-1849 GCA_031426235.1 Alphaproteobacteria bacterium
GACCGTGGTCTTCACCGGGGCGCTGGAACAGATGACCCGAGACGAGGCCAAGGCCCAGGCCGAAGCGCTCGGCGCCAAGGTCTCGGGATCGGTGTCGAAGAAGACCGACATCGTGGTCGCCGGGCCGGGTGCCGGCTCTAAGCTCAAGACCGCGACCGAGCTCGGCATCACCGTGATGACCGAGGACGAGTGGCTGGCGATGGTGCGATAACGTCCGTACTCAATCGTCCGAGACGATATCAGTAGCAAAGTCAGTTACATAGAAGGCCTGTCATCCCGGCCGCAGCGCAGCGGAGAGCCGGGACCCAGGGAGTTCGCCGTGCCGTCGCTCCGGGTCCCGGCTCTGCAGCCTGCAAGCGCGGGCTTCCGGCCAGGATGACGGGGATTTTCTACGAACCCTCTTGGATCCGGACCCTAGCGGCGGCGGAGTCCGCGACGACCTGATCAGGCCGTCGCGGTCACGATCCAGGTCGCCGAATCCAGCTTTACGCCGTCCGGGCCTTCGTGGGCTGCCAGCACGTCGCGAACCGCGCCGATCACGGCGTCGCGCTTGTCCGGGTGTTCGCGCAGGAGGCCCCCGAGCGGCCCCACTTTCAAGGATAGGTTCAGGGCCGAGTCGAGGTCGCCGGCGCCGATCTTCTCCGCGTGCGGGGCGAGGGCGATGTCCAAAAACCCGGCTTCGCCGAGGATCGCCCGGACCCGCTCCGGATCGGCGAAGGCGAAGGGGCCGGGTGCGAGGGGGTCGGCTGGGGGCGGGGGCGGGACATGGACCAAGGCCGCCGCCATCGGCGCCGACATGATCGGGTTCTCGGCCGGCGCGCGCCAGCAGACGAAGGCGATCCGCCCGCCCGGCTTCAGCGCCCGGCGGATGTTGGTGAAGGCCGCGACCGGGTCGGCGAAGAACATCACGCCGAAACGGGAGAAGACCCCGTCGAAGCTGGCCGGCGCGAAGGCCCAGGTCTGGGCGTCGGCCTCGACGAACGCGAGGCCCGGGGTCCCCGCCGAACGGGCGCGGGCGACCTCGAGCAAGGGCCGCGAGATGTCGACCCCTGTGACTTGGCCGCCGGCTCCCACCTGCGCGGCAAGCCCCACGCTGGTCTCTCCCGCGCCACAACCGATGTCGAGGATGCGCTCCCCGACGCGCGGCGCCAGGGCCGCCATGGCGCGTCGGCCCAGCGGCGCGAGCTGGCGATCCAGCGGGGCCTGAAGCTCGGCCCAGGTCGGGCCGGCGGCCTCGTTCCAATAGGCGACCTGTTGGGCGTTGGGCGTCTCGCTCATCAGATCGGCTCCGTCACGAGAGTCAGCCAGTCGCGCACATCCGGTTCGAGCGCCGGGCCGATCACCTCACGCACGCGGGCGTGATAGGCGTCGAGCTGCTCGCGTTCCTCAGGGGTCAGCAGGTCGGTGGCAATGAGGCGGCGGTCGATCGGCGCCAGGGTGAGGGTTTCGAACCCCAGCATCGGACGATCGCCCCCCAGGATCGGCGTGGCTGGCGTCACGACCTGCAGGTTCTCGATGCGAATCCCGTAGCCCCCCGTCTTGTAGTAGCCGGGCTCGTTGGAGAGGATCATGCCCGGGCGCAGCGCCACCGTATTGGGCGCCTTGGAGATCCGCTGCGGACCCTCGTGGACCCCAAGGTAGGAGCCGACCCCGTGGCCCGTGCCGTGGTCATAATCTAGCCCCTGCGCCCACAGAGCGGCGCGGGCCAGGACATCGAGCTGCGAGCCCGTGGTGCCCGCCGGGAACCGCACGCGCGTCAGCGCCAGATGGCCCTTCAGGACCAGGGTAAAGCGTTCGCACATCTCCCGCGTCGGATCGCCGATCGCCACGGTGCGCGTCACGTCCGTGG
>JANPKX010000518.1:0-1600 GCA_031426235.1 Alphaproteobacteria bacterium
GGCGCGCAAATCTGGTTCATCGCGGGTTTCCGCCGGAAGGGAGCTTAGGCGTGGCGGGTATCCTGGCCGACAAGGACCGGATTTTCCTCAATCTCTACGGCCAGCGTGACTGGGGCCTGGAGGGGGCGAAGGCGCGCGGCGCGTGGAACGGCACGGCGGACATCGTCGCCCAGACGCCGGAGTGGATCTGCGACCAGATGAAGGCGTCCGGCCTGCGTGGTCGGGGCGGGGCAGGCTTCGCCACCGGCTTGAAGTGGACCTTCATGCCGAAGGTTGAGAGCGAGCGGCCGCACTATCTGCTGGTCAATGCCGACGAGAGCGAGCCGGGCGCCTGCAAGGACCGCGACATCCTGCGCAACGATCCGCACCTGCTGATCGAGGGTTGCCTGATCGCCTGCAAGGCGATGCGCGCGCACACGGCCTACATCTTCATTCGTGGTGAATACGTGCATGAGCGCGAGCGCCTCACTGCAGCGATCAAACAGGCTTACGACGCCAAGCTCATCGGGCCGGGCAATATCCACGGCTGGGACTGCGACGTGCGGATCCAGCATGGCGGGGGGGCTTACATCTGCGGCGACGAGACGGCGCTGATGGAGAGTTTCGAGGGTAAGAAGGGCCAGCCGCGCCTGAAGCCGCCGTTCCCGGCCGGCGCCGGGGTCTGGGGCACGCCGACCACCGTGAACAACGTCGAAACCATCGCGGTCGTGGGCACCATCCTGCGCCGCGGGGCCGACTGGTTCGCGGGGTTCGGCACCGAGAAGTCGACCGGCACCAAGCTGTTCGCGGGCTCAGGTCACCTCAACACGCCCTGCGTCGTCGAGGATGCGGTCGGCATCTCGGTCCGGGAACTGATCGAGACCCACTTCGGCGGCGTCCGTGGCGGCTGGGGAAACCTCAAGGCGGTGATCCCCGGCGGGATATCCGTGCGGATGATCCCGGCCGACCAGTGCGACGACGCGGTCATGACCTACGAGGATCTGCAGGCGCGCGGCTCGGGTCTCGGAACCGGCACCATGATCGTGTTCGACAAGGACGCCGACCTGGTGAAGGCGATCGCGCGGGCCAGCTACTTCTACAAGCATGAAAGCTGCGGCCAGTGTACGCCCTGCCGCGAGGGCACCGGCTGGATGTGGCGGGTGATGGAGCGGATGGTCACCGGCGAGGCCGAGATGTCCGAGATCGACCTGTTGCTAGACGTGGCGTCCCAGGTCGAGGGCCACACCATCTGCGGCCTGGGGGATGCGGCGGCCTGGCCGATCCAGGGCCTTTTCCGCCACTTCCGCCATGAGGTGGAGGACCGCATCACCCAGTACCGGGCGCGCAAGGGCAGCTATGCCGGCGCCTCGATCGCGGCGGAGTAAGCCAGATGCCTATCGCCAAGGTTGACGGGGTCGAGGTCGAGTTCGAAGCTGGGATGAATGTCCTGCAAGTCGCTGAACTTGCAGGCAAAGAGATCCCGCGGTTCTGCTATCACGAACGGCTGAGCATCGCCGGCAACTGCCGCATGTGCCTGGTCGAGGTGAAGCCGGGTCCGCCCAAGCCGCAGGCCTCGTGCGCCCTGCCGGCCGCCGAGGGGCAAGAGATCTTCACCGACACG
>JANPKX010000519.1:0-2861 GCA_031426235.1 Alphaproteobacteria bacterium
GACTGCGATCACACCGGGAGCTCCGGCGCCCACGGACACGCGGGCGCTTTACTGGACAGTGTACGCGTTACGCTCATACACGCTGTCTGGTGACAGACGGATGGCTGTGCGTTGCGGCGCTGAAACGTGACGCCCCGGAGGCCCGGGGCGCCCGAATGCCGGCCGCCGATGCTCAAGACTCAGGCGAAGCGCCCGTCAGGCGTCGTAACCCGGCAGCTCACGGTCCAGCTTGCGCAGGCACGCGGGCCACGCCAACGCCCCGCCGATGCCGCGCGCGACCTGCGATTTGACCTCGGCCTGGGAGGCCTCCGGCGCGATCAGCACATTGTCGCGGCCCGCCGACATCGCGTCGATCTGCATGCGGCAGGCCCGCTCGAGATAGTACATGCCGACCCAGCAGTTGGCCGCCGTGTCGCCTACCGCCAGCGTTCCATGGTTCCGTAGCAACATCAGGGTCTTGTCGCCAATATCGGCCACCAGACGTTCGCGTTCGTCGTGATTGAGCGCGATCCCCTCGTAGTCGTGATAGGCCAGCCGCGGCAGGACGATGAGCGCATGCTGGGACAGCGGCAACAGCCCCTCCTTCTGCGCGGCCACGGCCACGCCCTGGTCGGAGTGCAGGTGCATCACAAAGTGCGCGTCTTCTCGCGCCGCGTGGATCGCCGAATGGATCGTGAAACCCGCCGGATTGATGAAATAGGGCGTGTCCTGGAGGATGTTGCCGTCCAGGTCGATCTTCACGAGCGACGAGGCCGTGATCTCTTCGAACAGCAAGCCATAGGGGTTGATGAGAAAATGGTGCTCCGGACCCGGGATGCGGGCGGAGATGTGGGTGTAGATCAGGTCGTCCCAGCCATTCAGCGCCACCAGCCGGTAGAGCGCGGCCAGATCGACCCGCGCCTGCCACTCCTCGGCGCTCACCTTGCCTTGCAGCGATACGACGCCCGCAACCGAACCGTCCGCCATGGCCATTTCCTCTCGATGATCGTTCGCCGCCCAGATTCGCGCCGCAGGCGCTGGGCGTCAAGCAAACCCTTGCTTGGCGGGCTTGAGGTCGCGGCCCGCCCGGCGCCCAAGCTGCACCATTGCGTATATCGCCCCAGACGATAGCCTCGGCAGGAGCGATCAGACGGGGATGATCATGGAAAGCCGCGCCTTCAATCCGACGCCCTGGCTGGGGGCCTTCAACCTCAACCATGCCATCGAGGTCAGCGGCGTGCAGCGCACGCTCTACCTGTCGGGCCAGACCGCGACGACGGCGGACGGCCACGCCATGCATCCGGGCGACCTCGTGGCGCAATTCCAGGCCGCCTGGGACAATGTGAAGGCCGCGCTGGCGGAGGCCGGAATGGGCCCGACCAACGTGGTCAGGCTCAACATGTATACGACGGACGTCGATGCCTTCATGGCGGTGGCCGGCGATCTGGTCCCGATCTTCGCCCGGGACGGCGTGCGGCCCGTCAGCACGCTGCTGGGCGTCAGCCGCCTCTACGATCCCGCGATCCTCATTGAGCTGGAAGCCACGGCGGTGGCCTGACCCGACTATCTGGGATCGTCGGAGGAACTGCGCACGCGGCCCACCGCGTCCAGCCACCGCACATAGGCCTGCTCGCGCTGCTCCGTCGCCATCGTGGGCTGAAACCCCTCGGTCGTGGGACGGGCCGAGGCGGCTTCCTGGACATCGGCATAGAGTCCCGCGCCGAGGCCCGCGAACAGCGCGGCTCCCAGAGCGGTCGTCTCCTGATAGGTCGCGCGGCAGACCCCGATCCCGGTCAGGTCAGCTAGGCGCTGGCTGAACCAGGGACTACGCGACATGCCCCCGTCGATCCGCAATTCCGCGCCGGCCTGGAAAGCCCCTGGCGCGTCCGCCCGCATGGCCTCGATGAGGTCGCGGGTCTGGAGCGCGCAGGCGTCGAAGGCGGCCCTGGCGATCTCGGCCCGGCCAGCGTCCCGCGTGAGCCCGAAGATCGCGCCGCGCGCGCCGGCGTCCCACCACGGCGCGCCCAGGCCGGTGAACGCCGGCACCAGCACCACGCCCAGCTCCTCGTTGGCCTGGGCGGCCAGAGCCTCGGCGGCCTGTGGACCGCCCTCGATGCCCAGTCCTTCGCCCAGCCATTGGATCGCCGCCCCGGCAATGAAGATAGCGCCCTCCAGCGCATAGGTCGTGCGTCCGTTGATCCTGGCGGCCACGGTCGTCAGCAGCCGCGCCCGACTGACCGGCGCGGCCTCGCCGGTATTGATCAGCATGAAACAGCCGGTGCCGTAGGTGGCCTTCATCTCGCCCGGCCGGATGCACCCCTGCCCCATCAGCGCGGCCTGTTGATCGCCCGCCACGCCGCGGATCGGGATCGCCGTACCAAGAACGGCGGCATCCGTGGCGCCAAAGTCGCCGTTGCAATCGATGACATCGGGCAGAATGGCCAGCGGGACATCCAGCATCTCACCCATTTCCGCCGACCAGGCCCCCGCCCGGAGGTCGTAGAGCAGGGTCCGTGAGGCGTTGGTGGCGTCGGTCGCGTGGACCCGGCCGCCGGTCAGCTTCCAGATCACCCAGCTGTCGATCGTCCCCGCAAGCAGTTCGCCGCGCGCGGCGGCCGCGCGGGCTCCCGGAACCTGATCCAGCAGCCAGGCCAGCTTGGTCCCGGAGAAATAGGGGTCGAGCAGCAGGCCGGTGACTTCCGTCACGCGCGCCTCGCGGCCGGCTTGGCGCAGCCGCTCGCAGAGGGGCTCGGTGCGCCGATCCTGCCAGACGATGGCGCGGTGGATCGGCTTGCCCGTGGCGCGGTCCCAGATGACCACCGTCTCGCGCTGGTTGGTGATCCCGATGGCGGCCACGTCTTCGACAGGCCGGCCGGCGGCGG
>JANPKX010000520.1:0-3369 GCA_031426235.1 Alphaproteobacteria bacterium
TGATCGCCGGCGGCGTCCAGGCTGAGCGCCGGCTGGGCGCGCGGATCCAGGCGAAGGCCGCGCTGTCCTATAGCCATGTCACGCTACTGGATCCGATTTCGCTTACGCCCGGAGGGGGCGCGACAGTCTCTGACTTCGACGGTCTGACCTACTCCGCGAATCTGACGTTCCGCTCTTCCAGTCGACTCCGCTTCTCGGCTTCCTTCGACCGCGCCATCTCGCCGACGTTGATCTCGCAACAGGCCTACGAGTTGCAGACCGGATATGAAGCCAGCGTGGATTATCGTCTGGGATCGCGGATTTCCTTAACGGCGGGTGCGTCGCAGAAGGACAGCAACACACGTGGTGTTTTGACGCCGGGAGTCATCGTTACGGATTCCCGCACGCGCTCCTATCTAGGCTCGGTCAGATACAAGCAGAGCAGTCGAGTTTCGTTCGTGTTGTCGGGCGTTCACACCAACCGCGATACAGACAACCCGCTCTTGAACTATTCGAGCGATCGTATTGGCATTTCGACGGACATCAGTTTCTAGGACGAAGGTACAAGGCAATGGTCAGCAGATTGGATGCGTTCGGTCGCGCCGTGGCGTTTTGCGTAGTCCTGGCGGCTGGCGCCGCTCAGGCCCAAGCCCCCGCAACGCCGGCGACAACCGCCGTGGCTCCGCCGGTGGTCAGCACGGCGCCGGCCGTGGCGGCTGGGACGAGCGCCGAGTATGTGCTCGGGCCTGAGGACGTGATCGAGTACGACGTAGTCGGCACCAGCGACCGCATCCGGGCGCGGCTCTATACGGACGGCACGATCCAGACCAGTTTTGGCGCACGAGTCTCGGCCGCGGGCCGTACGCCGCGCGAGTTGGCCGCTGAGCTTGCCAAGACCCTGAAGGCCGGCGGGTATTACTCTGACCCCGTCGTCAACGTGGAGGTAGTCGGCTACGCCAGCCGTTACGTGACGGTGCTGGGAGCGGTCGGGACGCCAGGTCTTGTGCCCATCAACCGCGCTTTCCGGCTCTCCGAGATCCTGGCTCGCGTGGGCGGCGTGCGCGGCGATGCCGCCGACTACCTGATCGTCCGTGCCGAAAACGGACCTGAAAAGCGATACAACGTGGAGAAACTTGCGGCCGGGGATCCTTCCGATGACCCGGCAGTGACCGCCGGCGACAAGATCTTCGCGCCAATGGCGGAAATTTTTTACATCTCCGGGCAGATAAAGGCTCCAGGCTCTTACCCGTTGAGAACTGACATGACGATCGCTCAGGCTATCGCCAAAGGCGGCGGGATCACGGAGTCCGGAACAGACAAGACGGTTAAGGTGCGGCGTGGCGACAAGACCGTTAAACTCAAAGGTGACGCCAAAGTGCTTCCCGGAGACGTACTTACGGTCGGCGAACGGCTGTTTTGACGCAAGCGATCGGACGATAAAATGAGTGTCATCCAATTCCTGAGGATCCTCTGGGCCTACCGGATGCTGACGGTTCTGACCGTCATAGCTACGGCGATCGGGGGCGTGATCGCCATCATGGTCGTGCCTCCGAGTTATCAGGCAACGACGCGGGTGATGCTCAATACGCTTAAGCCGGACCCGGTTACGGGCGAGGTTTTGCCCAACAATGCTTCGCGTACCTTCATCACGACGCAGAAGGAACTGCTTCGCGACTATCAGGTCGCCGGCGAAGCCGTTGAGAGCCTGGGCTGGTTGAGCGATCCCGGCGCTGTGCGAGCCTACGGCGGGCTTGGCGGGCAAGACAGCGATATGCGCCGCTCGATGGCGCAGCAGATCATCGATCGTACGAAGGTGGATGTGGTCTCGGGCACGAATATCTTGGAGATTGTGTTTCGGGCTTCGGCGCCGGAGGACGCGCGCCTGATGGCGAACGCGCTGCGCGACGCCTACATCGACACCACGCTCAACTCGCGCCGCAACGAAGCGACCCGAAACGCGGAGTGGTACACGCTGCAGGCCCAAAAAGAACAGGCCGCTCTCGACAAAGCTGACGCCGCGAAGACCGCCTACGAGCGGGCGAACAACATCGTCATGCAGGATGACCGTACGGACATCGAGACGGCCAGACTTCGTGCCCTGGCCTCCGCGGGCACCATGGGCGCCGCGCCAGCGCCCCCACCCATGGCTCCGCAATCGTCTGCCGCCGCGATCCAGTTGGCGCAACTGGACGCGCAAATGATTCAGGCGTCCAAGACCTACGGGCCCAACCATCCGGCCATGGTCGCCCTGAAAGCTCAGCGTGCAAATCTTGCGAATGTCGTTTCGGAAGAACGCGCCGCGGCGAACTCGGTCTCTGCGGCGACGTCGCGCGCCATGAGCGATACCGCCGGCGCCGTCGCAAGAGCCGTGGACCAGCAGACCACCAAGGTCATCGCGAACCGCGAGAAAATCGAGCAGCTTACCCAGCTTCAGACGGTCGTGAATCTTCATCGGGCCCAGATGGAGAAGGCGCTCGCGCGTGCGGCCGAGCTTCGCCAAGAAGCCACGGTTGCCGACTCTGGAATTGCCGTGCTCAGCGAGGCCGTGACTCCGCGCAAGCCGGCTTTCCCGAACAAGCCGCTGATCATGGGCGGCGCCATCGGTCTCGGAGCCGGTGTGGGTCTGCTGCTGTCGCTGATCCTGGAATTGGCCCGGCGCCGAGTTCGCGGCGTCGAGGATCTCGAGAACGCCGTCGATGTTCCGTTGCTCGCCGTGATCTCCACCGCGCCTGGGAAAGGGCCGCCGGGCATCGTCGCCGCGGCGACGAACATGATCCCGCGGCGTCGCTCCGCAGCGGCGGCGGCTTAGGCTTTGGCGGCGGAGGACAAGGCTATGACCGCTCTCGACATTCAAGATGAGGAGGCTTCGAGGACCTATGTCCTGTCGCCATCGCTCGTGGCCATCGAGCAGCGGATCAACGCTCAGGCTGAAGAGTTCCGGGCGCTGCGCACGCACATCATGGCGCGGCACGTGGAAGCTGGCCGCCGGGCGCTCGCGATTTGCGCCGCGACCAGTGGGGTAGGCTGCAGCTTTATCGCCGCCAATCTCGCCGTGGCTCTGTCACAGATCGGGGTGAAGACCCTTCTGATAGACGCAAATATGCGCGAGCCGTCAGTTGACCTGCTGTTCAAGCCCTCCGTCCCGGTGCCAGGCCTGCGCCAGTGCCTTGCCGGTGACGACGACTTCGGCATGTTCATCCAACGTGAGGTCATCCCCAACCTTTCAATCCTCTTCGCGGGTGGTACGCCACCCAACCCGCAGGAACTGCTCGCGACCGATCGGTTTGCGGATCTGATCAATTTCTGCCTCAGGGACTACGACATCAGTATCGTCGACACGCCGCCAGCCAATGCGTGCTCAGATACCCACCGGGTCAGCACCGTGGCGGG
>JANPKX010000521.1:0-6750 GCA_031426235.1 Alphaproteobacteria bacterium
CGCCTGGTTCAAGGATCCCGATGGCAACCTGCTCTCGCTAAGCGCGGGCGGCTGACTGCGGCCAGTTCAGTCGAACTCGGCTGAGAGGCAAGCGGCCACGCGTCAGACGCTGACCTCGCCGTCGTCTTCACCGTCCCAGTAGTGGATGTGGCGGGCGCAGACCTTGATCATCACGACGCCGGGGGTGTCGGGTCCGTCCTTGAACCAGCGGTCCAATTCTTTCGTCCAGTGATCCTGGAAGATGGCCTTGTCACGGATGAGCTCGGCCTGACCGCCAACGGAGATGAAGATGGGGGGCTTGCCCAGCAGTCCGGCCTTGCCGGCGAAGGCCAGGGTGACATTCGCATCGCCCTCAATGTCGGCCACCATCCGCGATCGGTCCCAGGTGAAGAAATAGCTGTCGCCGTCGTATTCCACCTGGCCGTTGTTGCTCATGGGCCGCGCCCCCAGGGCGCCCCCGTCCGTCCTGGTGGTCAGCATCGCAAAATCGATGTCGGCCATCTTCTTCGAAAGGTCGGCCAGGCTCATCTCGCTCATGTCGCGCTCCGCATCAGGGTTTGCGCATCAACGAGGCTCGGCGTCCCAGCGTTCCTAAGGCTCAGCTGCGGAAGCGCTCAGCAGGTGGAGCCGCCGTCCACCACGATCGTCTGTCCGGTCGTCCAAGCGCCGGCTCGGGAGGCCAAGTAGACCGCCGCCCCTGCCAGGTCGTCGGGCTCGCCCAGTCGGCGCAGCGGGGTGCCGGAGCTGGCGCGCTCTTCGCCGGCCGGGGTGTCCCACAGCGCCTTGGCGAAGTCGGTCTTCACCAAGCCGGGCGCCACGCAATTGACCCGGATGTTGTGGGGTCCAAGCTCGCGGGCGAGGTTGCGGGCCAGCTGCATGTCAGCGGCCTTGGAGATGCAGTAGGCCCCGATAACCTCCGAGCCGCGCAGCCCGCCGATCGACGAGACGATGATGATCGCGCCGTCCTTGCGGGCCTTCATCTCCGGCGCGACCATCTGGATCATCCAGTTGTTGGCGACGATGTTGTTAGACAGGATCTTGTTGAAGGCGTCGTCGGTGATGTCGAGCTGGCTGCCATAGAACGGGTTCGAGGCGGCGTTGCACACCAGGATGTCGATCTGGCCGAACGCCTTGCGGGCCTCGTCCATCAGCCGCTGCAGGTCGTCCTTGGACGAGATGTTGGCCGGCACGGCGATGGCGTGGCCCATCTGGCGCTCGTTGATGCCGGCGGCGACCTCTTCGCACGGGCCGCCCTTGCGGGACGAGATCACCACCTTGGCGCCCTGCTGAGCCATGCGCTCGGCGATGGCGCGACCGATGCCGCGCGACGAGCCGGTGATCACCGCGACCTTGCCGGTCAGGTCGAACAGACCGGCCGCGCCGACCTTGGGGGCTTCCAGAACTGAGCTCACGGTTTTCTCCCGAACACTTGTTTGAGTTTGGCCGTCATTTGCGACGGGCTCTGCCACCCGGTCAAGCGCACTGGCCGAAGGGTCCGCGGTCCAGGTGAAAGTGGTCGGCGTGAGCGGCGTTGTAGTCTGGACCAAGGACCGCGCGGAACCAGGGGCAGGCGCCGTCCCGGACCAGACGCAGGAATCGGCCTTTTGGCCCCTCGTCACGGAAGTCCGCCGCCACCGTGATCCGGCGCCCCGATGCCGTCCGGAAGCCCGCCACATCCAGCGCGTTGGCGGAGGCGTGCTGGCTGCGGGCCCCGCTGCCCGCGATATTGCGGCAGGCAAAGACGCCATAGTGGTCGATGCGGGCGATGGGCTCGCCCAGTTCTGCCTCGGCAGCGGGCTGCACGGCGTGACGCGTCCACAGCACATAGGCCAGGGCCTGGCCGCAGGTCATCGGCGGCGCGCGGGGGGCCAGCGGCAGCGCGCCCTCGGTGATCCTGACCACGCCGATGGTGGGGCATGTGGCGTCCGGCTGGTCGGGCCGCGCCGTCACCGTCAGGCCACTGGACGCCAGCAGCGCGCGGCAGCGGGGCGGATCGGCGTCGAGCCGCGACAGCTTGTACCCCGTCGCCCATCCCGCAGGCTGATCCAGGGTCAGCGGCTTCCACGGCAGATGCTGCGGTGGGACCCGCCGCAGGGCGCTCAGGCCGGCCCCGGCGATGACCGCCAGGACGAGCAGGAACAGGATCGCGCCGCGCATGGCTCACCAACGCCTGAAACGGGCCGCCGGACGACCATCGCGCATCTTTGCCGACCTGCGCGCTTGCCGGACGGGCTTCGGAGCAATAACTCCAGGGGATACAGAAGCGCCGTCGCACCCTCTGCGGCGGCCAGGACAAGGCCAGACCATGCTGAAGTGGACTACCTACCTCGACGACGAAGATGGCGACGACGACGACAAGGCCCGTCTGCCCGACATGCCGATGACGGCGGGGCCGGTCCAGAACGCCCTCTTCAAGGCGCGGACGGTGCTGATCTTCGGCGAAATCGACATGCGGCTGGCCGAGCGGGTCACGGCCCAGATCACCGCCTTCGCCAGCGAGAGCGATAAGCCGATCCGGGTAATCGTCAACTCGCCCGGCGGGCACGTCGAGAGCGGCGACACCGTCCATGATATGATCCGCTTCTGCGGCGTGGACGTGAAGGTCATTGGCACGGGTTGGGTGGCCTCGGCGGGCGCGCACATCTTCCTGGGCGCCAAGAAGGAAAACCGTTTCTGCCTGCCCAACACGCGCTTCCTCCTGCACCAGCCGGCCGGCGGCGTGCGCGGCCAGGCCTCGGACATCGAGATCGAGGCCGAAGAGATCATCAAGATGCAGGACCGGCTGAACCGGGTGATCGCACGCGAAACCGGCCAGACCTTCGAGCGCGTGGTCAAGGACACCCAGCGTAACTTCTGGATGAGCGCTGAGGAGGCCGTGAACTACGGCCTGGTCGCCAAGATCGTTACCGACGCCTCGGACGTCTAGGGCACTGGACCATTCCGCTCATCCCGGCGAATGCCGGGACCCAGATGGAATGACCGAGACATGGTTTCGAAGAGCTCGGCGCTAGTCCGAGTATCGTCGGCGCTTGGCGATCTGGATCCCGGCGTTCGCCGGATGAGCGGAGGATGTGATGACCGATCCCTGGTGGAAGGGCGCGATCCTCTACCACGTCTATGTCCGCAGCTTCTTTGACAGCAACGGCGACGGCCACGGCGACCTACGGGGCGTCATGGCCAAGCTGGACTACATCCAGAGCCTGGGCGTCGATGGGTTGTGGCTGTCGCCGATCCATCCGTCTCCGAACCGCGACTGGGGTTATGACGTCGCCGACTTCGAGGGCATTCAGGCCGACTATGGCACGGAGGCGGACTTTGACGCCCTGCTCGACGCCGCGCATGCGCGCGGCCTGAGGGTGGTGCTGGACGAGGTGCTGGCGCACACGTCCGACGTCCACCCCTGGTTCGTCGAGAGCCTGAGCGGCGGCAAGGACGGCCCCAAGGCCAACTGGTACGTCTGGGCAGACCCGCAGGACGACGGGACCGCGCCCAACAACTGGCTCAGCGTGTTCGGCGGCCCGGCCTGGGCCTACCAGCCGGTGCGGCGTCAGCACTACCACCACAAATTCCTGCGCCAGCAGCCCAAGCTGAATTGGCGCAATCCGGACGCGCAAGAGGCCGCGCTCGCGGTGCTGGATCACTGGCTGGCGAAGGGCGTCGACGGGTTCCGCCTGGATGTGGCCGGCACCTTTCTTCACGACGCCGGCCTGACGCCGAACCCGCCGGTGCCGATGGCCGAGCGGCGGGGCCTGAACTGGAGCCACGCGGGGAACCTGCAGCGGCACCTCTACGACTCCAACCTGGAGGAGAATGTCGAGGTTCTCGATGTCATCCGCCGTCGGGTCGATGCCTTCGCCGACCGGTTCGTCTTCGGTGAATTTTCGGAGGAAGAGGCGCGGTGTGGGGCCTATCTCGGGCCGGCCGAGGGCCTGCATTCCGGGTACACTTTCGTGATGCTGCTGGCGCGCAAGCTGCAGGCTGCCTTCGTTACCGAGCATTACGCCACCCTGGCCGCCTATCCTGATCACTGGCCGACCATCAGCTTCTCCAACCACGATGTGCCGCGCACGGTGAGCCGGCTGGGCGGCGCGCATGCCTCGCCCGACGTGGCCAAGATGCTGTTCGCCCTGCTGATCGCCCTGAAGGGCACCACGCTCATCTACCAGGGCGAGGAATTGGGCCTTCCCCAGGCCGCCCTGCCCCGCCACCTGCTGCGCGATCCGGTGGGCGACCTCTACTGGCCCTACGACGGCGGCCGCGACGGGTGCCGCACGCCGATGCCCTGGACGCCCGGCACCAACATGGGGTTCACGGACGGTACGCCCTGGCTACCGCTGGCCCACGAACATGCCGGGCTGTCGGTGGCGGAACAGGACGCGGACGAAGAGTCCGCCCTCGCCTTTTCGCGCATGGTCATCGCCCTCAGGAACGCCACCCCGGCGCTGAAACTGGGCGCCATAGACTTCGTGGCGACCGACGCGCCCATGATCGCCTTCACCCGCAGCCACGAGGGCGATCAAGTGATCTGCCTCTTCAACCTCAGTCCTCAACCCCAGGTGTTTGCCCACCCGTCGCTGGCGCGGGCCGACCTGTTACCCATCCGCGCGGGCGAGGCGGATCTGCGCGGCGAATCCGTGGGCCTCTCGCCCTTCGCTGCGGTCTTCCTGCGGCTCGTCTAGCGCTCTAGAACGTGGCCCATGGCCAATGACGCGTCCCAGCACGCCCGCGAGGCGGCGAAGTTCGGCCAGGGATTCCTGACCGACGCCTGGTACGTGGCCGCGCTCTCCGGCGATCTGAAGCCCGGCCGCCTGATCCGGGTGGAGATGCTGGGTGAGCCCGTGATGCTGGGCCGCTCGCCGGCGGGCGAAATCTTCGCCCTGCGTGACATCTGTCCGCACCGCGCCGCACCGCTTTCAGCCGGTTCCTTTCATCGCGACGCCGACGGGCGCGAGAGCGTCCAGTGCCCCTACCACGGCTGGCGGTTCCGGGCGGACGGCGGCTGCTCGGCCATTCCTTCGCTGACCGCCGGCCAGGATCTGGATGTGAGCCGCATCCAGGTGCGGCGCTATCCGGTGGCGGAGAGCCAGGGGTTGGTGTTCGTCTGGATGGCCTCCGGCCCCGGCGGTGAGCCGGACGCGGCGCCGCCGACCTTCCCCGGCGTAGTGGGCGGCCGGCCTAAGCTGGTGGACCGTATGGTGTTCGACGCTCACATCGATCACGCGGTGGTTGGCCTGATGGATCCCGCGCACGGGCCTTACGTGCACCGCCAGTGGTGGTGGCGCACCGCGGGGAGCGAGCACGACAAGCGCAAGCGCTTCGAGCCGCGCGAGCAGGGCTTCGCCATGGTCCGCCACGAGCCCTCGAAGAACAGTCGCGCCTACGCCCTGCTCGGCGGCGAGCCGCTGACCGAGATCGTCTTCCGGCTGCCGGGTCTGCGCTGGGAGCACATCACCGTCGGACGCCGACAGGTGCTGTCCCTGACCTGCCTGACGCCGGTTGACGCGGGCCGGACGCAAATCACCCAGATCATCTGGTCAGACCATCCGGCCTTCCGGCTGCTCAGGCCCCTGATCGCGGGCTTTTCGCGGGCCTTCCTGCGGCAGGACGGCGACATGGTCACGCTGCAGAACCAGGGCCTCAAGTACGAGCCGAGCCTGCTGTGGATCGACGACGCTGACCGCCAGGCCAAATGGTACCAGGCCCTGAAGCGGGAATGGATCGAAAGCCGCCGGGCGGACCGGCCCTTCGTCAACCCGATCGCAGCCGCGACGCTGAGCTGGCGAAGCTAGGCCTTCTTCGCCGCCGCTGCCGTTCCCACGAAGGTCACCTTTGTCCCCTTTTCCACAGCCTTGGACAGCTGCTCGGCGTCCCAATTGGTCAGACGCACGCAGCCGTGGCTGGCCGCCTTGCCGACCAGTTTCGGCTCAGGCGCGCCGTGGATGCCGTAGGTTTCCTTGGTCAGGTCGATCCAGACTGCGCCGACCGGATTGTTGGGGCCGGCCTTGATCACCAGCTTGCCCGCGGACTTGTCGCCGAAGTTCAGCTTGCTGGGGTCGTAGGTCCAGGTCGGGGCCGGGGCGACGGTGCGGACCGCCAGCTCGCCCGACGGGGTCGGCATGTCGCTCGATCCTACCGTGGCCGGATAGGCGGCCAGCAGCTTGCCGGCGGCGTCGAAGGCGCGGAGCTGCTTGCGCGCCTTGTCCACCTCGATGGCGGCGACCTTGGCCGGCAGCGGCTGCGGCCCGGTCGCGGCGACCAGGATGCGTGTCCCCGCCCGCGTCAGGTCCGCCCCAGGGTTCAGGGCCGTCAGCAGCGTCTGGTCCATGTGGAAGCGTTCGGCCAACGCCTCCAGCGGGTTGGCGTAGCCGAGCCGCTCGAGCTGCGCCATGTCTTCGTACTTCTCGGGGATCGCAGGCGTGTAGGGACCTGCAACGTCGGCCTCCGTGATCACGTATTCGACCAGGGCGGGGCGACTGTCCGCCGTGAGTTTCGCCCAGATCTCCTCGTCCAGCACGCCATCTGCCGGCAGGTCGTTGGCGCGTTCGTAGGCGGCGATGGCGTTGCGGACGTTCTCGCCACCCTGGCCGTCGATGACGCCCGGCGAAAAGTGCGCCCGGTCAAGCAACACCTGAGCGCGCAGCAACAGGTCGCGGCGAGCCTGCGGCGTCGCCGGATTGGCGGCGAAGGCGGCCCCGTCGACCGCCACGGCGACGGGGTTCTGGGAAGCCATCAAAGGCGCCTCCTCGGGCG